>DASXWF010000468.1:0-1831 GCA_036503835.1 Polyangiaceae bacterium
GGAACGACGTGCGCAGCGCAGGTTCGGACCCACGCTCAGCCGCTGCCACGCTGAAGCAGATCACCGATCGGCGCGCGGGCATGCGAGGAATGTTCGGCGGCATGGCGAGGGAGGCCAGCATCTACGACGTCACGGCATTCGGCTGGCACGGCGCCGGCGAGGTGCTGGAAGCAGTTGCAGACCTAGCAGCCCGTTGAAAAACGGCGAGTTGGACCAGCCGGCGTACGCACCGCGTACGTAGAAGCGATGCATGGCCCTCGGTCGACGTCGTGAGCGGTTTCAGCAGGAGCTGATGGTCCCGACGAGCGCGCTACCGCGCTCCCCTGGTCACCCGTTCTACGTGGCGCTGAACAAGCTGCTCGCCGAGGCGAAGTTCGACGAGTACGTCGAGCAGCTGTGCGCGCCGCTCTACCAGGAGGGTGGCCGGCCTTCGATCCCGCCGGGCGTGTTCTTCCGGATGCTGTTCGTCGGCTACTTCGAGGGCATCGACTCGCAGCGCGGCATCGCGTGGCGCTGCAGCGACAGCATGTCGCTGCGCAGCTTCCTGGGGCTGGCGCCGACGCAGCCGACGCCGGACCACTCGAGCCTGACGATCATTCGCCAGCGGCTGCCGAAGGAGCTGATCGAGCAGGTGTTCTCGTTCGTGCTGACGATGGCATTCGAGAAGAAGCAGCTGAAAGGCAGGTCGATCGGCGTGGACGCGACGACGCTGGAAGCGAACGCGGCGATGAAGTCGATCGTGCGCCGTGACGGCGGCGCGAGCTGGAAGCAGTACCTGACGCAGCTCGCGAAGGAGGCCGGGATCGAGAATCCGACCGACGATCAGCTGCGGCAGTTCGATCGCAGGCGGAAGGGCAAGAAGACGAGCAACGACGACTGGCAGTCGCCGAGCGATCCCGATGCGCGGATCACGAAGATGAAGGACGGCACCACTGGGCTCGCCTACAAGGCCGAGCACGCCGTCGACTTGGAGACGGAGATCGTGGTCGCCGCGGACGTGAAGCCTGCGGACGCGGCGGACGGAGAGACCGTGAAGGACACGGTCGTCGACGCGCAGGGCAACCTGAACGACGCCACGAAGCACGAGTGCCGCATCGCCGAAGTCGTGGCGGACAAGGGCTACCACAAGGCCGCGACGCTGGCCTGGCTCGACGAGCGCGATGTCCGCACCTACATCGCGCAGCGTCGCGACAAGCGGCAGCGTCGCTGGGACGACAAGCCCGAGGGCTGGCGCGAAGCGGTCTACGAGAACCGGCGTCGCCTGAATCGGGAGAAGGGCAAGCAGCTGCAGCGGCGACGCGCGGAGGTCGTTGAACGCAGCTTCGCGCATGTGTGCACGACGGGCGGAGCGCGGCGCACGTGGATCCGCGGGCTGGTCGAAACCGGCAAGCGCTACATCGTCAGCGTCATCGCCCACAACCTCGGCGTGATCCTGCGCGCGCTGATCGGGGTCGGAAAGCCGAGGGAGTGGGCTTCGATGCGTGCTCTCCTGGCCTCCTTCCGTCTCTTCTGGTCGACGATCGTCGCGCTCGTCATCGACGTGCGGCGCCACATCGTCGATCCCGCGAGTTTGGACCGTCGCTCGCACTTCGGGTGCCGCACTTCCCTCGTCGCTTCGCGAGAAGCAGCTACTTCAACGGGCTGCTAAACCGAATCTTCAACTCGTCAAATGTTTCCGGATACTCGGAATATGGGAATCGTGCCCGCCTTGGGCCAGCTCCGTACGACAGCAAGCGAGGCGTGCTTCTCAGCCACTCATATACGAGCCACTGCGTTGGAATACCGCATGGCCAACAGTAAAACAAAGGCGTACGCCCCTCTGGCACGTTCT
>DASXWF010000469.1:0-4167 GCA_036503835.1 Polyangiaceae bacterium
TGCCGGTAGAGCCAGTGCGCGGCGTCCATTGCGATGAGCCAGAAGCGGAGGCGCATCACCCCGCCCCCTCCCCGAAGTGCGCAGGGGAGGACTCTTCCGGTTGTGCGCGCGCCGACTCGAGGGCCTCTGTCTCGGTCTTCCCAGCGAGTAGCGCAGCGATGTAGCGCCTCTGCTCGCCGCTGTTCTCCTCGGCAACCGAGACTGATCCGAGGCCCGTCAGGTCGTGCACCGGTTTTCCGAGTCTCATGGCATGGGCAGCTTCGATGCTCATGTCCTCGGACACCCTCGGTCCGACTAGCCACACCTCGTCGGCGCGCTCGATCAGGGCCAGGTCGATGGCGAGACCTCGCTCACGCAGCGACTCGTCCCATTGCCCCGTGAGGACGATCCAGTCGGCGATCGGCGCGATGTCGAATTCCCGCGCGAGCCACCCGACCCACTTGGACGCGTCGGCGCGGTTCTTCTCGATGCCTTCGCGCGTCGGAGAATTCAGGCGGTGGGCGATGTAGACGACGCGGTGTTTCATCACTCCGCCAACTTGCTCAAAAGCGCCCCCGCCTCTTCGGACAGTGCCTTGGGCTTCATCGCCTCGACCGCCGCAACCGCCGCGCTCACGATGTGAGCCGGGACGCCTTCGTAGGCCTTGGCGAGACGGTTCGCCGCTCTCGCGTGGATCGATTGCGGAGCGTCCGCGAGCTCGGCGTCGCGCTCTTTCTCGATGCGCTGGATGGTGCGGACGAGGCGGCCGATTCGGGTGGCGTCGTCCATTTCGCGCTTGGGTTCGGGCTTGGGGTCGGGTTTTTGGGGCATGGTCATCTCCTAAAAAGGAATCTCGCTATCAGGATCGATTCCGTCGTCCGGTGGCGGAGGCGGCGGGCGGTGTCCGTTTCCGGCGCGCGGGTAGACAGTCGGCTTCGCGCTCGGGGCCTTGGCCACGACCGGCTCGCGGTTGCGCTCCCCGCTCCACACGGCGTCGGGGTACCACTCGCGCCAGGCGATCCAGCGCTTGAGCGACGCCAGCTTCTTGGCGTCCGATTCCGCGTACTTCGGGTCGCTGCTTTCCGCCGCGCGCTTCGCCCAAAACTCGAGGCCAGACATGTCGCACTCGCTGGCCCACATGCAGCCGCCGGAGCGGAAGATGATCTGGTCGAACTTCGGCGGGAGCGGAGCCTTGGGCGCTTCGACCTGCCCGATTGCCCGGACGGTATCTTCGTCCAGGCAATCGAACAGAACGCGCAAGGCGACGCTCGGCGGCAGTTTGAAAAATGCGTCGCGGTCCATCGTCGTCAGTTGTTCGGGTCGGTCGGTTCGCTCACGTCGACGCCGTGCTTCTCGAGCGCCTCGGTGACAGCCGGGTCCATCGCAGCGAGGAGCGGGGTCCCGTTCTCGGGCGCCTCGTCCAGCGCCACGCCCTGGGCGAGGATCGTGGCCTTCTCCGTCTGCTTGGGCATCCAACGGAAGTGCGCGCGGACGGCCGTCTTGCAGCACATGGGCTCGTAGTCCGTGATCCACGGGCCTTCGTTCGCAGCGGCGGAGCGGGCTCGGCGCGCCTCGATCTGGGCGAGCGTCAGAACGGTGAAGTTCTTGCGCCCGTCCTGCGAGACGGCCACGGCGTAAGCGTGCGTGATGGGCATCGCCTCGCGGTCCGCGGCCTCGCTCGGCACGTGCCAGATCATCGGGTCGCTCCCGAGCTGGTAGCGGAAGTCGTCGCCCTTGCGCGCCGTGTAGGCGTAGACGTTCGCGCCCGCGCGACCTGCAAGGTCGACCATCCCCTGGTAGCCGAGCTGGAGCGAACACTCCAGGCGCCCGCCGGCCTTGTTGTTCTTCCGTGGGATGAGGTAGGCGAGACCGAGCGGCGTATTCGGCTCGAGCCCGAGCACGGCGCACGAGAGCACGCAGCCGAGGAAACTCGCCTGAGTGCACTCGGCCAGCTTCGGGTTGATGCGCATCGCCGTGAGGACGATTCGCGCCATGCGGTCGCCTGTCATGTGCTTGGGCAGCGCGCGGGCGAGCTCGGGCGTCATCGCCTGAACGAGCTTCACCATGTCCTGCGCCGGCTTTTTCTCGCCGGTGCCGTTGGAAACTTGGATCTGTCCGGATTGGTCGGTCCTGGGGGTAGCCATCTTGTTCAGCCTCTTTTCGATTCGAGAAACCGCAGCGGTCGTTGCGTGAACGCTTTGACCACGTGCTCTTCGACGCGGTGGCTCGCCCACGAGATCGCGTCCCCGGTGGACATGATGATCCCGCGCTCCGCCGACCCGAGCGTCGCCTTGATGGCCGCCTCGAGCTTCTGCAACGTCTTCTTGTTCGAACTCTCGAGCTTCTTCAGCCGGCGCCACTCGTAGACGATCTCTTCGAGCTCCGCGGGCAAGACGACAGCTTGACCGTCACTCTCCGGGTAGAGACGACGGAGCGCCTCGCGCGTGGCATCCGAACCGTCGGGCTCGGGCGGGTTCTTCTGCTGGATTCGTTCCCAGAAGAGCGCCCCCTGGTAGACGATCTTCCGAATCAGGGTCTCGTCCCGGTGCACATCGCACCAGGCGAGCTTGTTGCCGCCGATGAGCACGGCGCTCGTCGCGCGGTCAGTGCCGCAGACCAGCATCTGCTGGTGGAGCTGCGCGATGTAGTAGTCCGGGGTTCCGTTGACCCAATCGTCAGCGCGGAAGGCGTTTGCGTTCTTCACCTCGAGCGGCCAGTCGATGGCGTCGTTCGCCGACTCGCCCGTCCAGAAGTCGAGCGAGGCAAGCGCCCACGGGTGTTCCTTCGAACGTAGGACGCAGTACTTGCCCCGGCGACCGCGCGTGACTCGGCGCCCCGTGCGCTCGCGGTAGTCCTCGGCGATCACGGGCTCTAGTCGGTGGCCCCAGCGGATCGCTTCCACGTCGGAGAGATCCTCGGGCTCGAGCGCGCCCGTCTTCTCCAGGAAGAGCTTGAAAGCAGAGCTGTAGCTACCGGCCATGCCGATCACGGCGCCGATCTCCGAGCTGCCGATGCCGGCGAAGCGCGCCGAGAGCCAGTCGGGCTCTTCGTCGGTGTCGCAGAGGATCTCGTAAGGGAGCTCGAGTTTCGTCGCGGCGTTCATGGCTTTGCCTCGGCTTTCACGAACGTCTCTTCGCGCGTCTCATCCCAATCCTCGGGCTTCGTCGGCACCCGCTCCCTCGCCAACCGCTCAGCCTCGGGCGCATCGTTGGCGTCGAGCTCGATGGCGAGTTCGGATTCGACGAGTTTGGTGATGAGGATGCGGTGGATGGTCATTGGAGCTCCGGGAATCCATCGAGTGGCAGCGTCGCAAGCAGATCCCGCCAAGCTTCGGGCGTAAGCGGCGCTTCCTTCCCGTTGACGACAGAGACGCGCCGGTAGCCGCACGACGTGCCCCGGTGTGCCGCCTTCATCTCGGCGCGCTTCATTCCGCCCGAGATGCCCAGGTCGAAGTACAACGCGACGAACTCGGCCGATTCGCGCCACGCATCACCGGCCGAAAGACCGTCCGTTCGCCGATGCTCGCTCCAGACCTGCGTGTAGAGCAGATGCGACGCGTACGGAGCCTCCCCTCTCTCGAGCGAATCGAGCAGGCAGAGGCGGGCGTAGACGATGTTTTGGCGGGTCTCCTCTTTCGAGGCGCCGCGGAAGGGACTGGCGATGTAGACGCGTTTCACGGCTAGACCTTCTCCGGGAGTTTCGTGAGGCGGCGGATCCATTCGGGCATGGCGGACAGGTCGGCGCGTTCGTTGTGGTCGGGGCGGTAGGGTTCGAGCCAGGAGGGCTGAAACACGACCCGCCTGAAGCCCGGATCTGGCTTTGCGTCGACCGCGTGGACGGGCGTCCCGGGAGCAACAACGAGACTTGTCCCGTTGAATGGGATGAGCTCGCTCGTGACGGTTACGACGGCACCAAGCAGGTCCGGCCTGCTGCTCGTCCGAACAATCACCACCCGATCTCCAACCTTGAACCGATGAGAATTCTCCATCTTTCGTTCCTTCGGTTGTCAGCCTGAGCGGTCGGCGCGACTCGGAGGGGAGGTCGAGCCGCGCCTACCGCGCAGGATGGCTACCGGTCCGTCTCCTTCGCTCGCCTCTCCTCGGCGTCGTCGTCCTTCAGCGCTTGCTTGCAGTGCTCCTCGATGAAGTTGAGCGCCTCGCCCCAGGTCCACGCGTTGCGGGCGTCGCG
>DASXWF010000470.1:0-1599 GCA_036503835.1 Polyangiaceae bacterium
GCTCGACGGCATGCGCTCGCGCCTGCAGTCCGGCATCGGTTCCGAGCTCGGCGCCGCGGTACGCGCGGACGCGGACACGTTCCTGGCCGTCGCGGCCAGCCTCCTCGCCGGACAGGCCGTCGCGCCCGTGGCCGGAGGCTCCGCCTCCGACATCGAGAGCCTCGTCGGGCTCGCGACCGAGGCGAGCGCGGTGGGCACGGTGAACCTGTTCGGCGTCGAGCGCCCGGACGAGGACTTCACGCAGTTCAAGCCACGCGGTCACTACACGGACTCGCCGGAGCTCGGCCGTTACTTCCGCGCCATGATGTGGCTCGGCCGCATCGATTTCCGCCTGCTCGAGACGCAGAGCAACGGCACGCAGGTCTTCCGCCGCCGGCAGCTCGAAGGCATGCTCCTCATGAAAGCGCTCGTCGACGACGCGCTCCAGGCATCGTTCGACGGCATCGACGGCGCGATCCGCGTCTTCGTCGGCGAGCCCGACTACATGGAGCTCTCGGAGGTCGGCCCGCTCCTCGAGGATCTCGGCGTCACGAGCCTCGCCGGAGTCGCGAGCGTCTCCGATACGGCGTTCGTGCAGGCGATCGTCGCCGGCGGCTACGGCACCCAGCGCATCTCGAGCCACATCATGATGAACGGGCTCGCCGAGCCCGGCACGCTGCCCCTCAGCCTGTCGTTCGCGCTGCTCGGACAGCGCTACGTCATCGACAGCCACGTCTTCTCGAACGTCGTCTTCGATCGCGCGGGCGGCGGCACGATCCCGCGCATGATGCCGAACCCGCTCGACGTGGCCTTCGCCGTCCTCCAGAACAACCAGGCGGCGGCGCTGCTCACGCCCGAGCTCGAGCGCTATCCCTACGCTCCCGACCTTGCCGCCATGCGCCTGCTCGCGGACGAACATCCGCCCGAATTCTGGAACGCCACGCTCTACAACCTCTGGCTCGCGTCGCTCCGCGAGCTCAGCCCCAACGCCATCGCCAAGAGCGCCGACTCCGACGCGCTGCCGCCGACGTTCCGCAGCGAAGCGTGGGGACGCCGCCTCCTCGGCGCGGAGCTCGCGTCCTGGGCCGAGCTTCGTCACGACACCATCCTCTACGCCAAGCAGTCGTACACGGGCGGCACCTCCTGCGAATTCCCGGACGGCTACGTCGATCCGTATCCCGAGTTTTATGCGAAGGTCCTCGAGTACGCCGCGCGGGGCAAAGAAGCCGTCAGCCCCATCGTCGAGGGCACGAACCTCGGCCCGCGGGTCCAAGCGTACTTCGACAACCTGATCGACGTGGCGACCCGCCTGCGTGACATGGCCGCGCACCAACGGACCGGCGCGCCGTACACCCAGGAAATGCTCGACTTTCTGAACGAAGCCGTCGTCTTGAGCCACGGCTGCGGCGACTCGACGCTCGAGTCCGGCTGGTACCGAAAGCTCTTCTTCGACCCGTTCGTCGCGACCGAATGGGCGCCGACCATCGCCGACGTCCACACCCAACCGACCGACGAGGTCGGCAATCCCGTCGGACGCGTCCTCCACGTCGGTACCGGCGACGCGCGCCTGATGGTCGTGGTCGCCGAAACCTGCTCCGGGCCGCGCGCCTACGCGGGTCT
>DASXWF010000471.1:0-1921 GCA_036503835.1 Polyangiaceae bacterium
GCCCGATGTATGTGCATGTTCGAAGCCTGGGCTGGTTGACCAGCCGCGGGTTGGTCAAGGGGCCGCTCAGCCTGCGGCTGACTGGCTACGCGTTCGGGTTCGGGCTGGTACACGGGCTGCTCGGCGGGACCGTCTCGCTGGCGCGCTGGCTGGACGGGCTCGTCTATCCGACGCTCGAGCTCGCGCCGATCCCCGCGCCGGTGTTCGTGCTCGCGACGCCGCGGTCGGGCACGACGTACCTGCATCAGCTGCTGGCGCTCGACGAGGAGCGCTTCGCGAGCTGCAGGCTCTACCAGACGATCGTGCCTTCGATCCTGCTCGAGCGCGCGATCGATTGGCTGCGCGGGCTACGGGGGCCGGCCGGGAGCGTGCTCGGCGCGCTGGTCGGCGCCATCGACAGCCGCATGTTCACCGACTGGGACGGCATTCACCGCGTGAGCCTCAGCTCCTGGGAAGAGGACGAGAGTCTGTTCGTCTACAGCTTGACGAGCCCCGCGCTCTACTTGCTCTTCCCGTTCATCCGCGAGATCCCCGAGTTCGTCGAGATCACCCGCCTCGGGCGCCGCACGATCCGTCGCGTGGCGAGCGACTATCGCCAGACGGTGCAGCGCTGGGTGTACACGTCCGGCAACCAGCGCACGCCGCTGATCAAGAACGTGCTGCTCCCGAGCCGCCTGCCGGTGGCGGCGCGCGCGTTTCCGGACGCGCGCTACGTGCACGTCGTCCGCGATCCGCGAGAGGCGATCCCTTCGGCGGTCAGCATGTTCCACACGATGTGGCAGTCCCATTCGCCGGGCATCGCGGCGGATTCGCCGGCGACGCGGGCACTTGCCGACATGTTCCTCACGCACTACCGCCTGCTCTGCGAGGAAGGGCGAAAGCAGCCCCCGGATCGCTGGATTCAGGTGCGCTACGACGACCTGATTCGCGATCCGATCGGGACGGTGGAGCGCATCTATTCCGCCTTCGGCTACTCGGTCGGCGCGGAGTTTCGCGCGCGCCTCGAGCAGGCCGCCGCGCAGGGCCGGAGCTTCAAGAGCCGGCACCAGTACGCTCTCGAGCAGTTCGGTCTCACCGAGGGCGACTTGCGCGAAGGCCTCGGGGAGCACTGGGACGGGCTTCGGTCCGCGAGCCCGTGAGATCGGGCGAGCCCGTGCCTCAGCGCACGAGCACGTGCGACACGATTCCGAACCCCACGCGGTACCGCCCGAGATCGACCGCGTCGCGGCCCGAAGGCGGTGCGAGGAGCCAGAAGTCGTCCCACGCGAAGCTGGCCGTGAAGTCGAACACCTTGTTGCCGAAGAGCTCGCTGTAGCCGAGGAGCGCCGCGAGCGGCAACGCCGTGTCGCCGCGTGTGCCGAAGCGCGGCTCGACGAGCCCGCTCTCGACCGCGACGAAGAAGCGCGGGCTCAGGCTCAGGCTGACGCGCACGGGAGCGTTCAACCCGACGCTCCAGTCGCGCGCTTCGATCGGAACGAGGAGCGCCGCGTCGAAGCGCGCGGGGCCCGCGCGGTACAGAAACGGTACGCCGGGGTTGAAGGCGAACTCGGCGAGATCGTAGGCCTTGAAGCTCGGGGTCTGGAAGGAGAAGCGCAGGCCGAGGTCGAAATGATCGAAGCGAAAGCCGCGGGTGATGGCGACCGTCACGTTGGCGAACTCGAACTCGGGCCTGAACTTGAAGGGCAGAAACAGCACGCCGACTTCCCAGTCTTCCGTGAGCCCGAAGCCGAGGCCGGCTCGAAGCCACCACTGGTCCTCGCCGCCCGATTCCGTTCTCCGAACGTACTGAGCTCCGCCGTCGATGCTGCGATCGCCGATGCGCATCCCCATCATCGCCGGCTGGCCGGGCCCCGCCAGGATGCGCAGGCTGTTCATGGGAGCGGTCAGGTGCCGTTCGCTCCATTGCCCTTCCAGTCCGGGG
>DASXWF010000472.1:0-1792 GCA_036503835.1 Polyangiaceae bacterium
GGCGCCGCCGGCATCCCGGAGGCGGGGCTCGTGACGATGACGCTCGTCTTCAGCGCGGTGCACCTGCCGATCGAGTACATCGCGCTCTTGCTCACGGTCGATTGGTTTTTGGACCGCTGTCGCACCGTGATCAATTTGCTCGGCGACGTGAACGTGTCGTGCTTGCTCGACGGCAAGGAGCGCGCCAAGCCCGGCGAGGAGCGAATCTCCGAAATCGCGGTATGACGGCCCGGCGCCGCTGCATTAGAATCGCCGAGAAGTGCTCGAAAATCCCCTGCGCATCGACCGGACCCTGAAGGAAGTCGCTCGAGCTCGCGCGGCGTTTCGCCGGAAGTTGCGGCACGACTCCGCGGAGGATCACGCGTTCGAGCACGTCGGAGAACGCGTCTCGGACGAGCTGCTCGAAGAGCTGCGCGGCGACGGCGACGGTGATCCGCTCGGACCTGCCCTGCATCGCTGGGCTTACGTGCTGCGCGAGGAGCACGCGCTGATCGCGACGGATCGAGCGCTGGCGGAAGCGTGGCACGTGGAGCGGCACCCGCTCGACCAGCCGCTCGGTGGCTCGTTCACGCTCGCCGAGCTCCGCGCGCGGGCACTCGGGGATCGGCGCGGCGGGCGGCGGCTCTTCCTCGACGCCTGGCTCGCGCGCTCGGGCAAGGCGGGCGAGCTCGCGCTGCGGCGCTGGGAGGAGCGCGCGGAACATGCCGCCCGGCTGCGAATTGCCGACCTGGACGCGCTCGAGCACGTGACGCAGGACGTCTTCGAGCACGCAAACGCCTGGCTCGAGACGACGAACGAAGCCTTCGCCGCGCTCGGCGTGCGCGATACGACCGAGCTCGTGACGCTCGCCCTCGGCGAGGATGCGACGGCAACCTGGCCCACGCATCTTTCGACGCGCTCGCTCGTCCGGCTGTTCGACGAACCCGCCTGGTTCAAACACGTCGAGCTCGAGCTCGAGGGGCTCGTCGCGCCGCTCGGGACGGCGAGCTTTCTGCGCGGGCTCGACGCCCTCGGGCGCGGGCTCCGGAAGCGTTTCGTCTCGAGCGCGCTGCCGTTCGCCGCCGCGGAGGATCCGTACGAGCTCGAGGCCTCCGTGTGGGGCGCGCTGTTCGCGCTTTTGCCGTTCGGGGAGAGCTTCGCGACGCGCCGCCTCGGCGTCGCGAAGAACCGGCTCGGCGATCACCGGCGTTCGCTCGCGCGCGTGTACCTGATCGGCGCGCGCGCGGCCGCAATGCGCGCGCTGTCGCGTTCGGCGGCGCTGGCCGGGGAGCGCTCCGCACGAAAAAGCTTTCGAGAGCTGGGCGAGCGCGCATTCACGCTCGAGCTTCCGCCGAACGCCGCCGGAGCGCTCTTCTGCCCTGAGCCCGACAGTCCGCAACGCTTCGCGGCGCTCGCTCTCGCCGCGGAGCTCGAGCGCCGCCTCACGGAAACCCACGACGAGGACTGGTACCGAAACCCGCGGGCGGTAGCCGAGCTTCGCGAGGAAGCCGCGCGCGCGCCGGAGACGGAAATAGCTCCCGAGCGCCTGAAGACCGGGCTTCAGCTGCTCGGCGAGCGTCTCTCGGCGTAGCGGGCGGCTCCTCGCGAATCCGTCGGGCTACTGTGACCCGGCCAGCGTGCACTGTCCGTCGACGCACACTGCCTTCTGGTTGAAGCACGGATCGACGAAGCACTGCACGCCCGGACCGGGACACACCGGATCGGGTTCGCCGTTCGCGAGGGCACGGCAGTCGCAACCCGTGCAGTAGTCCGAGAAGGTCCGGCAATCGCGGTCGCTCGCGCACTCCTTCTC
>DASXWF010000473.1:0-10053 GCA_036503835.1 Polyangiaceae bacterium
CGGGACGTGACAGCACGCTTCGATGTTGTGACCGTCCGGGTCGAGGACGAACGCCCCGTAGTAATCCTTGTGGTAGTGGGGGCGGAGGCCGGGCGGACCGTTGTCCTTGCCGCCGGCCGCAATGGCGGCGCGGTAGAACGCGTCGACGATCTCGCGACTGTCCGCGCGAAACGCGATGTGCACGCGCGGCTGCTGCGGCGGCCCCTGGTGCACCCAGAAATCGGGCTTGGGCGGCACGCCCATCCCGAATACCACCGCGCCGCCGGTGAACTCCTGGGGCACTTCCATGAGCACCTGGTACCCGAGCGGCGCGAGGGCCTCCACGTAGAAGCGCCGGGTTTTCGCGGGATCGCTGATACTGACTCCGGTGTGGTCGATCATGAAGGACGCCGTACCACGGGCGCCCCCGGCCGGGATCCACCGCTTCAGGCGGCCGAGTCGGAGGCTTCCGGAACGCTCGGGTCGTAGTTGAGGTTCGGTGCGAGCCAGCGCTCGACCTCCGCGACCGTCATGTCCTTGCGCGCTCGATAGTCCGCCACCTGATCGCGCTCGATCTTGCCGAGGCCGAAGTAGATCGCCTCGGGGTGTGCGAGGTAGAGGCCGCTCACGCTCGAGCCGGGCCACATGGCGAACGACTCGGTGATGCGGATGCCGGTGTTCTTCTCCACGTCGAGCAGCCGCCAGATCGTCGCTTTTTCGGTGTGATCGGGGCACGCGGGGTAGCCGGCCGCCGGACGGATGCCGCGGTACTTCTCGCGGATGATCTCCTCCGGGCTCAGATTCTCCGAGCGGCCGTAGCCCCACTCCTCGCGCACCCGCTTGTGCAGGCACTCCGCGAAAGCCTCGGCGAGGCGGTCGGCGAGCGCTTCCGCCATGATGGCGTTGTAGTCGTCGTGCTGTGCCTTGAACTTCTCGCACAGCTCCTTGAGTCCCACGCCGGTCGTGACGGCGAACGCCCCAACGTGGTCGGGAAGTCCCGTCTCACGCGGTGCCACGAAGTCGGCGAGCGAACGACACGGGCTGCCCGCTTCTTTCTGGGCCTGCTGGCGCAAGAAGTGGAGCCGGTCGAGTACGCGCTCGCGATCGGGACCGGTGTAGAGCTCGACGTCGTCGCCGCGCGCGTTGGCGGGGAAGAAGCCGTAAACGCCGCGCGCCGTGAGCAGCTTCTCCGCGATGATGCGGTCGAGCAGCACGTTCGCCTCGCCGAAGAGCTGGCGCGCCTGCTCGCCGTATTTTTCGTGCTCGAAGATGCGCGGGTAGACGCCCGAGAGCTCCCAGGTGTGGAAGAACGGCGACCAATCGATGAACTCGCGCAGCGCCGCGAGCGGGAAGTCCTCGAGCACGCGCACGCCGGTGAACTCGGGCACCGGCACGTCCTCGGCCCGCCACGTGATGGGCGTCCGGTTCTTGCGCGCGGCGTCGAGCGGGACCAGCCGCCGCCGCGGCGCGCCGTGCGCCTTGCGCAGGGCCTCGTATTCGGCGCGATGCGCCGCGACGAACTCGACCTTGGCCTCGGCGCTGAGCAGGTTGGTCGTGACGGGCACCGCGCGGCTCGCGTCGAGCACGTGCACGACCGGCTCGCTGTAGTGCGGCGCGATCTTCACGGCCGTGTGCGCCTTGCTGGTCGTGGCTCCGCCGATCAGGAGCGGCAGCTTCATGCCCTGGCGCTCCATCTCGCGCGCGACGTGCGTCATCTCGTCGAGCGAGGGCGTGATCAGCCCGCTCAGCCCGATCAGATCGGCCTTCTCGGCGCGCGCCCGCTCCAGGATCTTCTCGCACGGGACCATCACGCCCATGTCGATGACCTCGTAGTTGTTGCAGGCGAGCACCACGCCCACGATGTTCTTGCCGATGTCGTGGACGTCGCCCTTGACCGTGGCGAGCACGATTTTCCCCTGCGTGCGCACGGTCTGACCGCTCTTCGCGAGCTCGGCCTTCTCCGCCTCCATGAAGGGCGTGAGGTACGCGACCGCCTTCTTCATGACGCGCGCGCTCTTCACGACCTGCGGCAGGAACATCTTGCCCGCGCCGAACAGATCGCCGACTTCGCTCATGCCGTCCATGAGCGGCCCCTCGATCACGAGCAGCGGACGCCCGAGCTTCACGCGCGCCTCCTCCGCGTCGGCCTCGATGTAGTTGTCGATGCCCTTGACGAGCGCGTAGGCCATGCGCTGCTCCACGCTGCCGGTCCGCCACTGCTCGGTCTTCCTCTCCGCCTCGCCCGCGCCGGCGGACTGGGCCTTCAAGCGCTCGCCGAGGTCCACCAGGCGCTCGGTCGCGTCGAGGCGCCGGTTCAGGAGCACGTCCTCCACGAGCTCCTTCAGCGCCGGCTCGATCTCTTCGTACACCTCGAGCATGCCGGCGTTGACGATGCCCATGTCCATGCCGGCGCGGATCGCGTGGAACAGGAACGCCGAATGCATGGCCTCGCGGACCTTGTTGTTGCCGCGGAAGCTGAAGGAGACGTTGGAGACGCCGCCGCTCACCTTGGCGTGCGGCAGGTTCTGCTTGATCCAGGCCGTCGCGCGGAAAAAGTCCTGGGCGTAGTCGTTGTGCTCCTCGATGCCCGTCGCGACCGTCAGGATGTTCGGATCGAAGATGATGTCCTCCGGCGGAAATCCGAGCTCCGTCAGGATGCGGTAGGCGCGCTCGCAGATGCGGATCTTGTCCGCGTAGCTCGCCGCCTGCCCCTGCTCGTCGAAGGCCATCACGACCACGGCCGCTCCGAAGCGGAGCACCGTCCTCGCGTTTTGCCGAAATTTCTCCTCCCCCTCCTTGAGCGAGATGGAATTGACGATGCCCTTACCCTGCAAGCAGCGTAGGCCCGCCTCGATCACCTCCCATTTCGAGGAGTCGATCATGAACGGCACCTTCGCGACCTCGGGCTCGCTCGCGAGCAGGGCGAGGAAGCGGCGCATCGCCTGCACGCCGTCGATCATCCCTTCGTCCATGCAGATGTCGATCACGTTCGCGCCGTTTTCGACCTGCTGGCGCGCGATGCCCACCGCCTCCTCGAACTTCCCTTCTTTGACGAGCTTCGCGAATTTCGGCGAGCCGGCGATGTTCGTGCGTTCGCCGATCATCATGTAGACGCCGGCCTGCTGGGTGAACGGCTGCGACCCGGACAGGCGCAGCGGGCGGAACGACTCGGCGGCGGCACCCGCCGGCTCGGCGCCCGGCGCACCGCTCGCGGCGGCGGGCACGGCCACGCTGCGCTTCGCGTACTCCCGCGGCGCCCTGCCCTCGAGCGCGCGCGCGATCGCGGCGATGTGCTCCGGCGTGTTGCCGCAGCAGCCGCCCGCGATGTTCACGAGCCCCGCCTGCGCGAAATCCCCCAGAAAACGCGCCATGTCCGGCGGCTCGAGGTCGAAGCCCGTCGGCGAGAGCGGATTCGGTAGCCCCGCGTTCGGGTAGCAAGAGATCGCGGTGTCCGATTTTTCCGAGAGCTCCGCGAGGAACGGAAACATCAGGTCCGGTCCGAGCGAGCAATTCAAGCCGACCGAGAGCGGCTTCACGTGCTTGACCGCGTTCCAGTACGCCTCGATCGTCTGCGCGGAGATCATCGTCTCGCCGCCGCGTCCGACCGCTGCCGAAATCTGGATCGGCAGCTCGACGCCGTCCGCTTCGAACACTTCCTGGATCGCGACCAGCGCGGCCTTCGCGTTCAGCGAGTCGAAGATGGTCTCGACGAGCAGCGTGTCCACGCCGCCCCGGATCAGGGCGCGAACCTGGTCGATGTACGCGAATTTGACCTGATCGAAGGTACAGACGCGAAAGCCGGCGTCGTCGGCGTCCGGCGAATTGGAGAGCGAAACGGTGAGCGGCCCGATCGCCCCCGCGACGAAGCGCTGCCGCCCGTCGGCGTTGGCGACGCGATCCGCCCACTCCCGACACTGCCGCGCCGACTGCTCGTTGACCTCGTCCGCGAGCTCGCGCAGGAACGCGTTCTCGATGACGCCCTGGTAGAAGGCGGGGTCCTTGCGGCCGCCGTGCTCGCGCGGATCGTCCACGAAGAACTCGCTCTGCGTGATGCTCGTGGCGCCGAACGTGTTGGTTTCGATGATGTCGGCGCCGGCCTCCAGGAAGCGGCGGTGGATGTCGCCGATCATCTTCGGCTGCGTGAGGCTGAAGAGGTCGCCGTTGTTGAGCAGCTCCTTGCCGGAGTCCTTGAAGCGCTCGCCGCGGATGTCGGCTTCCGTCATACCGTAGGTGCGGATGGTCGTGCCCATCGCGCCGTCGATGATGACGATGCGGTCCTGAAGAATTTTTCGAAGCGGGTGCGGTTGTTGCACTTCTGTTTCCCTTTTCAGCCAATCGAACGGGGGGGAGCGGGCTTTTCGGAAATCGCGAGCACGACTTCCAGGTGAGGTTTCTTGACCTCGCGCGACACGACCTGCGCGGTCTTCACGCGGAGGCCCGCCCCGCGCAAGAGCTCCTGCAGCGTCTCGGGCGAGAAACCCGGGTGGATTTCGCCGTAGCGGCTGGTGATCTCCTGCTGGGCGTGCCGGTCGAGGCAGAGCAGCACCAGCCGCCCGCCGGGCCGGAGCACGCGCGCGCACTCGCGCAAGGCCTGCGCGGGATCGACCGCGTACGTGAGCGTGTGGAACGCGAGTACGGTGTCGAACGCCGCCGCTTCGAAGGGCAGCGCGTGGGCGTCGGCGATTTCGGCGTGCACGTGCGAGAACTTGGCGAGCCGGGCGCGCGCCGCTTCGACCAGGCGCGGGCTCAGATCGATCAACGTGAGCGAACGGCAGTACGGCGCGAGCACGGCAGCGGCCGCTCCGTCGCCCGAGCCCACGTCGAGCACGTCGCCGAGCTCCAGCAGCCCGGCGATGCCCGCGGTGAGCGATTGCCAGGTTCTGCCGGGCGAGTAGTAGCGCTCGAGATCGTCGGCGGCCCAATCGGGCAGACCGTTCTTGCGCTCGGCCTCGAGCTCGAGCAGGCGCCGCTGATCGCCGACCAGCGTGGGATCGTTGGCCTCCGACGCACCGTCGAGCACGGCGCGCGCCGCCGCCGGCAGCGCGTCTTCCGCCAGGCCGTAGAAGCACTGTGTGCCGTTCCTACGATCGCGCACGAAGCCGGCGTCGCGCAGGCGGCCGAGATGGGTGGAGACCCGCGACTGCGCCATGCCGGTCACCCGTACGAGGTCCGTCACGCAGAGCTCCCGATCGCGCAGGAGCGCGCACAACCGGAGGCGACTCTCGTCGCCCAGCACGTTCAGGGTGTCCACATAGGCGGAAAGACTCATCTATCCCTATATCCGCATGCAAGAATCAACAGCATGGACGCCGTGGCTCGTGGTGTCAAGCGCGCCGAAAAATCCAAAGAATCCCAGAACCTCCGGACGCGGCGCTAGACTGGGCCACGATGGACGCCCCGCCCGATCCCGGCCGCTGCCCACTCTGCCAGGGAGCGAACAGCTGCGCGGCTGCCGAAGGCAAGAGCAGCTGCTGGTGCGAGACGGTGGAGATCCCGGCGGAAGTGCTGGACAGGGTCCCGGAGGCGGCGAAGCGCCGCGCCTGCGTGTGCAAAGCCTGCGCGGGCGACCGCCCGGCCGCGCGCAAACTGTCGATCGCGCGCTAGTCCGGAAACGGCGCCCGGCGAGCACGAGCTTGCCAGGTGTCGCCACTCAGGCTTGGATGGAATCCCGATTGAGGGCGCTCACTCTGGCGGTGGTACTCGCGCTGGCGCCGGCTGCGCGAGCAGCTGAGCATCCGAGTGCGGATGGGCGTCCCGGCGTCCATCGCGTGGGGAAGCCGGCGCTCGGCGAGCCGACCGTCGCCGCAGGACTCGGTTACGGTTTCACGGAGGCGCGCGGACCTGACGACGCTGCCCACCACCGGCTCAGCGGCAGGCTCGCCGCAGCGAGCGGAGTGACGCCCTGGCTCGGCTTCGGCGCGACCCTCGACGCGCGTTACGACCAGCACGAGGACGACAGCGGCTTCGTGCTCGATCCGGCGCTGACGGCGCGTGGGGCCCTGCCGTTCGAACGGTTCCGGCTCGGTCTCGATCTGCGGCTGTGGGCGCCCGGCGCGGACAGCTTCAAGCTCCTCGCCCGCGGACTCTCGTTCGACATGACCGGGCTCTTCGGCGTCGAGCTCGAGCGCCACTTCGCGGGCCTCCGGCTCGGGTATCGCATCGACCGCAGCGCGGGCGCGGTCGAGCACCCCGAGCTGCTCGGTTTCGGCGACCGCGTCGCGCTCGGCCTGAGCGATTTCAACGCCCTGCTCGTGGGGCTGGGCACGACGCTCGCGCTCGACGAGCAGCGCCGAACGGAGATCTTGCTCGAGGCGAGCGGCGACATTCTCGTGGGATCCGGGGCGCCGCCCGCCGGGCAATCACCCTGGCGAGCGGGTGCCGGCGTGCGCCGACAGCTCGGCGGCGGGTTTTCGGGGGAGCTCTTGACGGAGGTATCGCTGAGCGGGAAGCCGAGCGTCGAAAGCGGCGCGCCGCTCGTACCGATCGAACCTCGCTTCTCGATCCTCGCCGGCGTTCGCTACGTGTTCTCCCCTCGACGACCCGCGAGTCCGCCGCCGCGCCCCGCCGAACCGCCGCCGCCCCGAGTCGCGCCCGTTGCGGCGCCGGTGTCGACGGAGCTCGTGGTGCGCGTCCTCGACGAGCAAGGCGCGCCCGTGCCGGACGCGAAGGTCTCGCTGATCGCGGCTGAGCGGACGAGCGAAGTTCCCGCCAGCGAGCCCGGCCGGCACCGTTTTCCGGACGCGGCTCCCGGCGCGGCGCGCTTGCACGTGGAGGCGCGCGGGTTCGAGCCGCTCGACCGCGAGGTCACGCTCGAGCGCGGGCAGGCGAAAGAGGTCGAGCTTCGTCTGACTGCTCTCCCGCCGCCCAGTCAGATCCGCGGCACCGTCCGGAGCTTTGCCGGACGACCGGTGGCCGCGCGCGTGCGTGTCGAGCCGCTCGGCCTCGGCACGACCGCGCGCGCCGACGGCAGCTTCGAGCTCGACGTGCCTCCCGGAGCGTACGAAGTCGTGATCGAGGCCGAAGGCTTTCAGACGCAGCGGCGCCGCGTACGCCTGGACCCCCAGGGCGTGGTGGTGCTCAATGCCGACCTGAGCAAGTGATGACCGCGGCCCGGCTCCTCGTCGTGCTCCTGTGTCTCGCGTCGCTGTTCGGCTGCCGCAAGCAAGCCGGCATCGCGACGCTCTTGCGCACGAACGGCAGCGTGGAGCGCGATCGCGCGAGCGCCGTGGGCACCTGGAGCAAGGGAGCACCCGGCGACCGCTTCGAGCTCGGCGACGGCGTTCGCACCGGTAAGGTTTCGACGGCCAACCTGGACCTGATGGGCCGCGGTGAGCTCGCGATGGAACCGAAGACGCTGCTGCGGTTTTTGGCAGGGCGTTCCGGCGCGGGCAAGGAGCGCCTGCAGATCGAGACGGGCGAAGCGACGCTCACGGTAGGCGGAGGCGCGGTCTTCGAGCTCGAAACCGATCTCGGGGTGGCGCGGATCGAATCCAACAGCCAGGTGCGCCTGTCGCGCGCCGGAGCACGCGCGCGGTTCGAGGTCATGATCGGGTCGGCGGAGTTGCTCGGCCCGGAGTCGCCCGGCGCGGAGTCGCCCGGCTCGCGTGAACGATTTCTGCTTTCCATGGGCGAGGCGGTGGAGATCGAAGCGGCGGGAAAACCCAGGCGGGTGGCGGCGCTCAATCCGGCGCCGAGCGCCGCATCGCCCGGCGCGACGCCCTCGAGCGCGCCGGCACCGAGCGCTTCGGCGCCGGCACTCGGCGCGGCCCCGGGCGCGAGCTCGAGCGCCGACGCCGTGTCCGCTCGACCTCCGCCGGGGCCGAGCGTCGTGGACTTCACGGCCGCCGCCGGTGACTCGTTCACCGTGCACGATCCGCGGCCGCCCACCGCGCTCGGCTTTTCCGCGGGCGGCCAGTGCGCGAACGGCCTCATTGCCACGATCAATCCCGGGGGCGCGCGCTCGCGGCAGACGAGCGGCGGGCAAGTCGTGAGCGTCGAGCTCGCAGCCGGAAGCCATCGCTACGTGATCGCCTGCATCGGCGACGAGCAGCGGCCGATCGCGCGCGGGACGATCGCGGTGGTGCACGACGCCGGCTCACGCAAGTTGCCCGCGGCGCCGCCCGCGACGACCGTGGACACCGACGGCCGCACCTACACGGTGCTCTACCAGAATCGCTTGCCCAAGATCTCGGTGCGCTGGCCGGCGGCACCGGCGACGGGTCCCTTTCAGCTCACGGCGCGCTCTCCGGCGGGCTCGCGCACCCACGCGACGAACGAGCCGCTCTACTCCTTCCCGAGCGGCGCGCTCGGCGAGGGCCAGCACGAGTTCACGTTCGCTGGGGGCGGCCAGCGCTCCCGGAGCACCACCGTCGTCATCCGCTTCGACAACGCCGCGCCGGCGGCGAGCATCGCATCGCCCGCCGACGGCTCGTTCAGCCCCGGAGCTAGCGTCCAGGTTTCCGGAACGGCGCTACCCGGCTTCGTGGTCAGCGTGGCCGGGCAGGATCTCGGCCAGGACGAGCAAAACCGCTTCTCGGCCCAGGTCACGGCGCCGGGCGGGGATCGGGCCCTGGCGATTCGGTTCTCGCTCCCCGGACGCGGGACCCACTACTATCTGCGACGGAGTGTCCGCTAGCTCGCAGGGAGACACCAAAGAACCGGGCGTGAGTCTGGTCGGGCAGAGCGTGCTCGGACGTTACCGGATCATGCACCCGCTCGCTCGCGGCGGCATGGGGGTCGTGTACCTCGGACGCGTGGAAGGCTCCGCCGGCTTCACCAAGCCGGTCGTGGTCAAGACGGTGATCCCGGCGCTCGGTTCGGGCGAGGAGGGCGCGGCGCTCTTCGCACGCGAGGCGAGGATCGTCTCCCACCTGCAGCACCCGGGCATCGTGGCGGTGGTGGACTTCGGGCGCGTCGGGCGCTCGTACGTGATGGTGCTCGAGTACGTGCACGGCTACCACGTCGGCCAGTGGTCGAGGTTCGTGAACGAGACACGCGGCCCGCTGCCCGTCGGACACGCCGTCCACGTGGTGCTCGAGGTGCTCGAAGCGCTCCACTACGCGCACCGGCTGACGCGCGCGGACGGTGTCCCGCTCGGCATCGTGCACCGCGACATCAGTCCCCCGAACATCCTGATCGACGCGCAGGGTCACGTGAAGCTCAGCGATTTCGGGATCGCGCGCATGGCGGACGACGACTACAAGACCGAGGACGGCCAGTTCCGGGGCACCCTGCCGTTTTCGGCCCCGGAAGCCTTCGAGGGCACGCCCCCGACTCCGCACAACGACCAGTACGCCTGCGCCGTCTTGCTCTACCAGCTGCTCGCGGGCAGTAACCCGTTTCGCGGCGGGGCCACGAACGTCACGATCACGCGCGTCCTCACGCACGTGCCCCCGCTGCTCTCGGAGGTTCGCGAGGACGTGCCTCCGGCGCTCGCGGCCGCCGTGGCCCGCGCCATCGCGAAATATCCCCAGGAACGCTTTCCGGACATCGCGGAGTTCTCGGCGGCGCTGCGGGCGACACGGAAATCCGGCGACGAGGACGCCCGCGCGTTCTCCGCTCAGATCGCGCAGGATTTCGCAGGCGCGACGCTGCCCGCGCACCTCGGCATCGAGTCCCTCGCGGAGCGCGACGCCGCCTGGCGCGAAGCCCAGGACGGCGGACCGGCCCTGGCGCTGAGCTCGTCCCCGCCCAGCAGCCCGCCGGACGCGGTCACCACGGTATCAGTCGGACCGGCGCGCGCTCCGCTGGAGAAGCCCGTCGAGCGGTCCGCGAAGGACGAGCGTCCCGGGGAGCGGCGCCTGCTCCTCGGGGGTTTCGTCTTCCTCGCGTTGTGCGTCGCAGGGCTCGGCGCTGCCGTGCTCTTCGGGAGGCCCGGCACGGACTCCGATGCTCCCGCGAAGGTCCTCGTCATCGAGAAGCAGCAGGTGGACGACGGCGTGGAAGGGGCCGTGGCACCTGCGTCCGCCGCGCCCGAAACCGCGCCGGAAGTGCCTTCCGCCGCGGTGAGCGAGCCCGTCGCGAGCGCCAAGGTTCGCGCGCCCGGCGCCGCAAGTTCCGGCGAAAAAACACCCG
>DASXWF010000474.1:0-10782 GCA_036503835.1 Polyangiaceae bacterium
CGACGTCCCCCGCGAGCGCAAAGGAAGACCATGTCCGACGAGACCTCCGAACGCCTTTTCACCGAAGCTCAGGCCGTACTTCCGGGCGGCGTGAACAGCCCGGTGCGCGCTTTCCGCGCGGTCGGTCAGAGCCCGATCTTCGTCTCACGCGCCGAAGGGTCGCGTCTCTACGGCGCGGACGGCCGCGAGTACACCGACTACGTCGGCTCGTGGGGTCCGGCCATCCTCGGCCACGCGCACCCGGAAGTCGTGCGCGCCGTCGAACGCGCCGCGAAGAACGGCTTGTCGTTCGGCGCGCCGACGGAGCTCGAGGTGCGCTTCGCCGGCGTGATCCGGGAGCGCTACCCGTCGATCGAGATGTTGCGCTGCGTTTCGAGCGGCACGGAAGCGACGATGAGCGCGCTGCGCGTCGCGCGCGGCTACACGCGCCGCAGCGTGATCGTGAAGTTCGACGGCGCGTACCACGGACACGCCGACGCGCTGCTCGTGAAGGCGGGAAGCGGCGCGGCCACGTTCGGCAATCCGGACTCCGCGGGCGTACCGGAGGGCATGGTCGCGACCACCGCCACGCTGCCGTACAACGACATTCCCGCGCTTTCGGCGCTGTTCGCGGCGCGCGGGCGCGACGTGGCCGCCGTGATCGTCGAACCCGTCGCCGGCAACATGGGACTCGTTCCGCCCGCGCCTGGCTTTTTGAAGGCGATCATCGAGCTGTGCGAGGCGAACGGCGCGCTCGCCGTCTTCGACGAAGTCATGACGGGATCCCGACTCGCGCGCGGCGGCGCGCAGGAGCTCTACGGCCTCAGCCCTCACCTCACCTGCCTCGGCAAGGTCGTCGGCGGTGGTATGCCGCTCGCCGTCTACGGAGGCCGGCGCGACGTGATGCAGCTCATCGCGCCGCTCGGCCCGGTGTATCAGGCGGGCACGCTGAGCGGCAATCCACTCGCGGTGAGCGCCGGGCTCGCCACGCTCGAGCGCCTCGAGCGCGCCGACTACGAGCGGCTCGAAGCGCTCGGCGCCCAACTCGAGAAGGGGCTGACGAGCGGGCTCGCCGAAACCGGCACGACGGGCGTCGTGCAGCGCGTCGGCTCGATGATCACCCTCTTCTTCCACGCGGGCCCCGTCCACGACTTCAAGAGCGCGCTCGCCTCCGACACCGCGCGCTTCGCGCGCTTTCACCGCGAATTCCTGGCGCGCGGGCAGTACTGGCCGCCCTCGCAGTTCGAAGCGGCGTTCCTCTCGCTCGCCCACACCGAAGCCGACATCGATCGCACGGTCGCGTCCGCGCGCGAGGCGCTGGCCGCGTCGAAGAGCTGACGAAGGACTCGTGCCTCGACCTCCGGCGCGCTAGAATCCTTTCGTCATGCGCATCTCGTGCCCCATCTGCAAGACGGTGATCGAGAGCGCGCCGGACGACCATCCGACGCGCCCGTTCTGCTCGCAGCGCTGCAAGCTCGCCGATCTTCACAACTGGTTGAACGAGAGCTACCGCATCTCGAGCCCGCTGCGCCGCGGCGACCAGGACGACGACGAGCTCAAACTCTCGTGATAGTGGCAGATCACCGCGCACCATGAGCGATTCAGAAGACCTGCTACACTTACCTGCGATGTTGGAGTCGTCCGACAGCGTGCTGCGCGCGATGACCGACGACGGCGCGTTTCGCGTGATCACGGTCCGCACCACCGAAACCGTGCGCAACGCCGTCGCGGCGCAGGGTGCGAGCGGCGCGACGGCGCGCACCTTCGGCGAGCTCCTCACGGGCGCCATCCTGTACCGCGAAACCATGGCACCGCAGCTGCGGGTCCAGGGCATACTCAAGGGGTCGGGAGGCAGCGGCAGCCTGGTCGCCGATTCTCACCCGTCCGGGCGTACGCGCGGCCTCGTGCAGGTCGGCGCCGGCCGAGAGATCGAGCTCGAAGCGGGCGCGGTGCTCCAGATGATGCGCACGTTGCCGAGCGGTCGCATCGCCCAGGGCATCGTCGAGCTGCCGAGCGGCGGCGGCATCTCCCAAGCCTTGATGGAATACATGCAGAGCTCCGAACAGGTCGTCTCCATGATCGCGGTCTCCAGCGTCGAATCGGCCGGCGAGGTCGTCGCCGCCGGCGGCTACATGGTGCAGCTCCTGCCGGAAGTCGGACGCGGCCCGCTCATGGTGATGACGGAGCGCCTGCGCGACTTCGAAAGCATCGACGAGCGCGTGCGCGAAGCCGGCTTCTCGCCGGAGAGCCTGCTCGAGCAGCTGCTCTACGGGATGCCCTACACGCGCCTGGAAGAGAGCGCGGTCGGGTTCCAGTGTTGGTGCGACGAACTGCGCGTCGTTTCGGCGATCGCGACGCTGGGGAGACACGACATCGAACATTTGCTCGCGGACGGGCAGGTGCTCGAGATCGCGTGCGAGTACTGCAAACGCGAATACCGCATCGCGCCCGCGCGGCTACGCGGCTTGCTCGAGCAGAGCTGAGCCACGCCAGGTCACGGCGCCGAACCCGGACTCGAAGCACGTCGAAGGTCGCTCACTCGAGGCGGAACGCCGCTGCGAGCTGCTCGACGGTGCGCTTCTGCTCATCGCCGGACAACGGAACAGCGACCAGCAACTCGAGCTCGTGGCCCTTCGATCCGACAAGGTCTTCGACGGTGACACGGCCATCACCGACGGGAAGCCACCCCACGCGAACGCGCCCCGTATCCTCGCGCTGGTAGAGCCGGTCCAACCGGCCGAAGTCTTCGGCGCCGAGCAGGGTCGCGTCCCACACGATCCTGACTGGATTCCCCGGCAGCTGCTGCTCCACCAGCAGGTCGTACGCGGCCGCGGCGTCTCGACCGGGCGCCGCCTTCGCCCACAACGCGAAGCGCTGTTGCGACGTGCCGAAGCTCGACACGAAGCGCTGCGCGAGGTCGATCACCGTCGCCCCGTCGGCGCCGGGAAGCTCGCAACCGAGGTAGCCGGTGTCCGGACCGAGGGTCACCTTCCCGTTCGCCGTATGGACGACGTCCGTCAGGTTCTGGCCCGTCCAGCGAACGGGCAAGGCGAGCTCGTCCACCAAGCGTCTGAGGTAGTCCGAGCGCTGGCGGGGACCGGGCAGATGACGATTCCTGACCCACACGGTCCAGCCGCCTGCGCTCGCCGAAAGCTCGATCTCGACCCCGTTGTTCATCCTGACCACGGACGAGACATCGAGCGAGTGAGCGCAGGGCGCGAGCCTCGGCACGATCTCGCGCGGCGGCAGCGTGTTCGACAGCGCGATCTCGAAGCGTCCGAGCTGCCACGGCTCGAGCTCAGCGCGCCGCGGCAGGCTCCTGCGCTGGAAGAGGCTGCGACTTCTGGACCGAGCCCAGGCAGGCACCAGACCGGGCAATGCGGACTGCGCTCGCGCGAGCGCCCGAACGACGCCCTCGCCGGAAACCGCGGGGAACGAATGGAACGACTCACGACGCGCTTCGAAGGGGTCGTCTGGGGCGCTCGAGCGATCGCGTTGGGTCATGACACCTCCGTGGCGGTGTTGGCTGGACTCGGCACGACCAAGAAACTTACCAGGAATCGCGACCTCCATGGGAGCCGAGTAGGACCTCGGGGCCACGGGCGGCCTCGGCAGCGGCTTCAGCTCGGCAACGCCGCCATCGCCGCCGGCAGCACTTCGCTCACATCGCCGTCGATGACGAGATTTGCGATCGAGTCGTGCGGTGTCGCGCCCTGGTTGACGATGACGTAGGGGACGTTGCGGCGGACGGCGACGAGCGGAACGTCCGCGGCGGGGGTGACGAGCAGGGAAGAGCCGAGGGACATGACGAAATCGGCGTTGCGCGCGGCGGCGCCGGCGCGACGCATGTCCTCGGGGTCGAGGGATTGGCCGAACATGACGACACCCGGCTTGAGCAGGCCCGAGCAGGAGGAGCAGCGCGGCGGAGTGCGCGTGGTCTCGAAGCTTCGAAGGGCGAGGGCAATCGGGGCGCGCCGCGCGCAGCCGAGGCACTCGGATTCGGCGTTGGTGCCGTGGAGCTCGATCAGGCGCTCCGCAGACGTACCGGCCGCGCGATGCAAGCCGTCGACGTTCTGGGTCACGACGGCTTCGAGCCTTCCGAGGCGCTCGAGCGTTACGAGCGCGTCGTGCGCGGGGTTCGGGCGGGCGTCGCGAAATGCGACGTAGCCGTCGAGCTTCCAGCTCCAGTATTCGATTCGCGCGTCTTCGCTCTGCACGAACTCCGGGTACTCGACGGGTGTGCGGGTACGCCACACTCCATTCGGTCCGCGGAAGTCGGGGATGTTGCTGCGGGTCGAAATGCCCGCGCCGGTGAACGCGAGGACGCGGCGGGCAC
Organism: Polyangiaceae bacterium; assembly: GCA_036503835.1. Taxonomy (GTDB): domain Bacteria; phylum Myxococcota_A; class Polyangia; order Polyangiales; family Polyangiaceae; genus PMG-095. The sequence goes on from DASXWF010000474.1 coordinate 4,316, forward strand.
GCCCGAGCAGCGCGGCCAGCTCGGCGACGGCTTCGTCGAGGGACATGACGCCCATTCTACCGTGCTACGCATCGAGCATGGCCTCTGACACGACCGGATTTTCGGGCGATCTTTCGCGACGGCAGGTGTTGGTGACGGCGCTCGGCAGCGGGTTCGCGCTCGCGACACTGCCGGTGGCCGCGCAGACCATCGCCACCAACGACGACGGACTCGAGGCGGGCGAGGTGAAGATCCCGACGGCGTGGGGAGACATTCCCGCGTACCGCGCGCTGCCGAAACAGGGCAAGCGGCACGCGCTGATGCTCGTGATTCAAGAGATTTTCGGGGTCCACGAGCACATCAAGGACGTGTGCCGGCGACTGGCGAAGCGCGGTTACTTCGCGATTGCACCCGAGCTGTTCGCGCGGCAGGGCGACGTTTCGAAGCTCGCCGACGTGGCGGAGATCAGGAAGATCGTGGCGCTCGTGCCCGACGCTCAGGTGCTCTCCGATCTGGACGCCTGCGTGGCGTGGGCCAAGGGGACGGAGCGCGCGGACGCCGAGAAGCTCGGCATCACGGGCTTTTGTTGGGGTGGTCGCATCACCTGGCTTTATGCCGCGCACAGCTCGGCGTTGCGCGCGGGGGTCGCCTGGTACGGGCGACTCACGGGCGACAAGAATCATCACACGCCGCAGCACCCCATCGACCTCGCGTCGAAGCTCAACGCACCCGTGCTCGGGCTCTACGGCGAAGAGGACCAGGCGATCCCGGTCGCGAGCGTGAAGGAAATGGAGGCGGCCCTGAAAGCCGGCTCACAGGCGGCCCGGCGCTCGCAGATCAAGCTCTACCCCCAAGCGGGCCACGCGTTTTTCGCCGACTACCGGCCGACGTATCGCAAGCACGCCGCCGACGACGGGTACAAGCGCATGCTCTCGTGGTTTGCCGCGAACGGCGTGACCTGACGACGCCCGCGAGGCCCGACGCCCGTGTCCGCCTCGCCTACCAGCCGAGCGCTTCCCTCAAAGCCTCGGTCACGACCATCGCCATCTTTTCATGGCGCTCGAGGCTCGGGTGCCAGTCGCAACCATAACCGTCCGAGCCGTCCTGCGGCGCGATCTCGAAGCTCGAGATCTTGGGATCGGCGAGCTCGGCCACGACGTTCTCGATGTAGAGACGAGCTCTCGTCAGATCGTCGTTGCTCAGCATCGGGCCGTTCGTGCACAAGATGTGGGCGTTCGGATAGACCTCGCGGAGGTGCTCGAGCAGGTCGCGGTACGCGCCCTCGAAGGTGGGCTCGTCGGGGTCGTCGGAGGTGCTGAAGTCGTTGGTGCCGAGGTTCACGACGACCGCGTCGGGCTGAAACCGCGAGAAGTCCCACTGACTGTTGGCGTCGTCCGGCAGGATGCGATCGTAGTAGGTCGGGAGCGGATTCGTGCAGCTGCTCGCGTCGTCGCCGTAGTTGCAGACCACGCCCTTGCCCGACCAGGCGACCGTGCTGAGCTCGGCGTTCAGGTTGCGCGCGGTGATCGCGCCGTACGTGAGGTAGTGATTCTCGGTCTGCGGCGTGAAGGGGCAGCTCATGTCGGGGCCCTCGTTGCCGTACCCGCAGGTGATGGAATCACCGATGAACTCGAGGCGCCGTGTGACCGCGGGCGGCGCCAAAAGCTCGCCGCCGGCGAAGTCGAAGCCTCCGATTTGAGCGACGCCCTGCTGCGCCTCGGTGCGACGATAGAGCTCGACGGTGTGCTCGCCGGGCGAGAGCCCTTCGGCGAGCTGGTTCATCCCGCTCGTCGCGACGAGCTTGTCCTGCACTTCGCCGTCGACGACGACCGTGTATTCCTGCCCGCCGCCGAGCTCCACGGACGCGGACGTGCCGTTGAAGCGCACGATCGCGCCCGTTCCGGACCAGGCGAACTTGGCGGCATCGGGGTCGCTCGTGTCGACGCGGCCGACGTAGTGGATACCCGGCGTGCCCGGCTCGCCGCCGCCCGTACGGCCCGCCGAGCTTCCGCCCGCCGAGCTTCCTCCGTTGCCCGCGGCCGGAGCGCTGCCGGCCGAACCGCCGCCGCTACCCGCTCCGCCCGGAGACGTACCGCTCGTACCGGTGCCGGAGACGCCCGTGCCGCCCTGCCCCTTCCCGCCCCCGCCCGCGGAGGTACCGGAACTGCCGGCCGTAGCGGAGCCCGCCGTACCGGCGGTGGACTTCCCGGCCTGCCCACCCGACGCGGTCGTGCCGCCTTTTCCGGTTTGGCCCGCGGCGCTGCCGCCGGTTCCGGCGGCCGCATCGTCACCGGCAGCGTCGTCGTCGGCGTTCGAGCACGCGAAGAGGAGGGCGAGCCCGAGGCCCGCCACGAGCGGAAGCTCAGTCGAGCTCGAAGACGATCCCCTGCGCGAGCGGAAGTTCATCGCCGAAGTTTACCGTGTTCGTCGCGCGCCGCATGTAGTTTTTCCAGGAATCCGATCCGGATTCACGACCGCCCCCGGTGTCCTTTTCACCACCGAAGGCCCCGCCGATCTCGGCGCCGCTCGTGCCGATGTTCACGTTCGCGATGCCGCAGTCCGACCCGCTCGCCGAGCAGAAGCGCTCCGCTTCGCGCAGATCGTCGGTGAAGATCGCGCTGGCCAGGCCCTGCGGCACGCCGTTCTGGAGCGCGATGGCCTGCTCGAGCGTCCGATAGCGCAGGAAATACACGAGCGGCGCGAAGGTCTCCTCTTTCAGGATCGGCGCGGAAGCGTCGATCTCCACGATGCCGGGTCGAACGTAGACCCCGCCTGCCGGAACGCCGGAGGTGACGGTTTCGCCGCCGTGAACGGTTGCGCCGTGGGCGCGCGCCGCGTCGATGGCGCGCTGCATGAGCTCGAGCGCGCGGCGGTCGATCAGCGGACCGACGAGCGTCCCGGGCAGGCGCGGATCGCCGATCGGGACCTTCGCGAAGGCCCGCGAAAGTCGCGCGAGCAGCTCGTCCGCGACGCTCTCGTGCACGATCAGGCGGCGCAGCGAGGTGCAGCGTTGACCCGCGGTGCCCGCCGCCGCGAACAGCGCCGAGCGCACCACGAGCTCGAGCCGGGCGCTCGGAGCGACGATGATCGCGTTGTTCCCGCCGAGCTCGAGCAGCGAGCGGCCGAGCCGGCCCGCCACCGCCGTGGCGACCGCGCGTCCCATCCGCACCGACCCGGTCGCGGAGATCAGCGGCAGCTCGGGCGAACGCGCGAGCGCGTCACCGGCCGCGCCGTCGCCGGCCACCAGACACGACAGCGCCTCCGGCGCCTCGGGCAGCTCGGCCGCGGCGCGCAAGAGCAGCGCGTGGCACGCCATCGCGGAGAGCGGCGCCTTCTCCGACGGTTTCCACACCACGGGATCGCCGCAGACCAGCGCCAGCATCGCGTTCCACGCCCAGACCGCGACCGGGAAGTTGAACGCCGTGATCACCCCGACCGGACCGAGCGGATGCCACTGCTCGATCAGGCGATGGCGCGGGCGCTCGCTCGCCATGCTGAGGCCGTAGAGTTGGCGGCTCAGGCCCACGGCGAAGTCCGCGATGTCGATCATCTCCTGGACCTCACCGCGCGCTTCCTGCGTGATCTTGCCGACCTCGTGCGTGACGAGCGTAGCGAGCTCGTCCTTGAACTCGCGGAGCAGGTTCGCGTAGCGCCGAACGAGCTCACCACGCCGGGGCGCCGGCACGTCGCGCCACGCAGGGAAAGCCCGCGCGCTCGCCGCAACGGCGGCGTGGACCTGGGTGATGGACGCGGTCCTCACCTCGCCCAGGAGCTCGGCGTCGATCGGGCTCTTCACCGCAAGGAGCGGGCCCTCGCCCGCAGGCCAGCTCGACCCGAGCGCTACGCCGCCGGCGCCCCGCGGAACACCGAGCCGCTCGAGCACGGCAGCGACCGAGCTCATGTGAGCTCCCCGCGAAAGTCCGCGGTGGCCAGGCTGAACAGGTTCGCGGCGCGCGCCCGGTAGTGCTCGCCGAAGCGGTTCTCGAGGAACGTCGCGAGCTTCACCTGCTCCTGCCGCACGAAGCCTCCCTCCGGGAACGCGCCCTGCCGGTGCAGATCGAGCAACACGCACAGGCCGGACGCGGTCGTGATCTGAATCGCGCTCCAGTTCTCGCCGTTCAGCGTCGAATTGTAGATCTTTCGTGCGTCGCTCACCTGCACGAGCTGCCCGTTGCGCCAGCCGGACACCGTGCAGAACACCACGACCACGTCCTGGAACGTCACCGGAATCGCGCGCTCGAGGATCTGCTTCAAGAGCTCGCGCGACTCGTCCATGCGAAGCTCGTGCAGCAAGAACGTCATGTAGTCGCGGTGCCCGACGTAGCGGATGGTCTTGTAGTTGAGCTCGCGCACTCGGCCCGCCAGGGTCTCGCAAAGGCTGCCGAGGCCGCCCGAGGTGTTGAAGGCTTCGTAGCGAACGCCGTCGAGCGAGAAATGCTCCAGCCCCTCGAGCGGCAACACCTCGCGGAGCTCCCCGCCGTGGATGGCCTCGCAGGGGTTGCAGTACTCGTTGATCAGCCCGTCAGTGGACCAGGTCAGGTTGTACTTCAAGAAATTCGAGGGGAACCGCGGCAGAGCGCCCACCCGCATGTAGACGCGATCGAGCCGATCGAAGCCCAGCGCGAGATCGTGCGCGGCGATCGACACGAACCCGGGGGCGAGGCCGCACTGCGGCACGAACACCTGCCCGGGGCGCGCGCGCGCCGCGACCGCGCGGACCCGGCGCGTCGTCTCGCGGTCTTCGGTGAGGTCGAAGTAGCTCATGCCGCTCTCCGCCGCGATCTCCGCGACGAGCGGGTTGTAGGCGTACGAAAGCGCCGAGACGACGGCGTCGTATCCGGTGAGAACGCGCCGGAGCTCCTCCGGATTCGTGGCGTCGACCTTCAGTGGCTGAGCGGCCGGCACGCGCTTCTTGATCAAGTCGAGCGCCGCCTCCTCGTGGTCGCCGACCCCCACCTGATAGTCGCCGGTCGGCGTCAAGAGCGCGCCGATCATCCGCCCGATCTTGCCCGCGCCGAGTACGAGTACGCGATACATGGCATGTCCGGCGCTGCGCGAAGCAGCGCCGAGTGGATCCATCTTGGACAGGCGCTCCCCGATCCGCAAGCGTTCCCGCCGAGCGGCGCTTCGCCCCACGCGTTCGTCCCGTCTGCGCGGCCTCGGGCGGCGGACGTAGGGAATGGTGCGACCTTTGCTGGCGAAAGCCGGCAAGGTCGAGCAAAATGAGGAGCGGGGGCGCCTTCGGCGTCCCCCGCCCGACAAGACATGTGGGTCTTGGAAGAACAGATCGCGATCATGGCGAGCGGGAACATGCCAGCGCGACAAACCGGCGAGGCCGGCGCCCGCTGTCCCGAAGACTTGCAACGGACGCGCAGCCCTCTGGCACAATTTCCGGAAGGCGGGAGCGCCCTGGCTGCTTCCCGCCGGGGAAGTGCTCCCGACGCTTGTCTCGTTTGTTTTCGGGGCCCCATCCCCGAAAACGGATACTCGAAACTTGACCTGTTCCTCCATGTCCTGGAGCCTCAAGGGTTCTAAGAGAGGCGCGTCGTGCAACCCCACACGTTCCAGCCGGAGCCCGCCGCGAGTGAGTTCGTTCTGCGAACGCTCGCCGACTCCCTCCAGAGGCTGCCCGCCACGCGCGAGCTCGAGCAGCGGCTGCTAGCGGGAGCTGGCGTGCGTCTCTCCGACCTCGTCGACCTGGTCGGGATCCCGGCAGGGGCCGAGTCGCGGGCTGCGCTCGAGGCGGTGGGCTTCCGAGCGCTCGGCGCGGAACGGCGCGTCGACGGCCACGAGCTCTTCGAGCACGCGGGGGGCCTCTTCCCGCTGTTCGAGCTCGGACCGGACGCGAAGCGGCGCCTGTTCGTGCGCGTCGAGTCCGTGATCGATTTTCTCGAGGCCGCGGAGATCGCGGAGCCGCTCGCGCTGGAGGGCGGAACCGGAACGCTCGTGCGGCGCGCGCTCCTCGCGCGCAGCGCCGAAGCCGAGCTCTGGGTGGTCGAGCGCCGAGCGGAACGGCGCCTCGTCGCGAGCGAGCGGGCGCTCGTCGAGGGGCCGGGCGACGCCGCGCTCGCGCGCCACCTCGAGGCGTTTCGCCTGCGGCCGCGCCCGGCGGACGACGCGGAGCCCGGATTCTCGGCCGCGCTCGAGCGCATCCGCGCCGCGCGGAACGAGCTCGGTTCGGCCACGGCTTGCGAGCTGTTCTTCGAAGCGGAGCGCCGCTACTACGCGAGGAAAAACCGCGCGGCGCGCCTGCTGCGAGCTCAGCAAGACGCGCTGGGTTTCGGCTTCGCCAACCGCGACCACCACACCTACCGCTCGAGCCGCCCGGCATTTCGCTCCCTCGTCGCCGCGCTCGAGGCGCTCGGACTCGAATGCCGCGAGCGCTTCTACGCGGGCGCCGACGCCGGCTGGGGCGCGCAGGTGATGGAGCACACCGAGACCGGAATCTGCGTCTTCGCCGACGTCGACCTGAGCCCGGAGGAAGTCAG
>DASXWF010000475.1:0-2556 GCA_036503835.1 Polyangiaceae bacterium
CCATGTCGGAGGAGGTACGAGGCCCCGGTGTTCGGCGCAAGTGCTCCCCGGCATGCCCTCTGAGGTCACAAAATGTGACCTCAGAACGCGAGCCTCGTCACTCGCGAGGCGGAAACATGAAATCCGACGAAAATCGTTCGAGGTTCCGCCGTACAGCCTGGTTCAGGGACCTTCGTTTCTACACCGTTGCTCCACCGCCGCCCGGATCTCCCCCCGCGTCATCGGCCCCCTCATCAGCGACATCGTATGCCGCGGCTTCACGAGCACCGGCCCCGATGAAGCATGAGTGTTCTGCACCACGAACCACCGCGGCGCCAAGCGCTTCAGGGTCGCGTCCAGGGTCGCGCCGTCGGCGCCGGTTGCGCTGTGGCTGATGCCGTCGATCACGCGCTCGCGGTCGGCGTCGGTTTGGAGGCGGCCGAGGGCCTAGAGGCCGGCGTTCGAGAGCGCGCGATAGTCGAGGTCCATCGGGTTCTGCGTCGCGACGACCACGCCGACGCCGAAGGCCCGGGCTTGTTTCATGAGGGAGACGAGGGGGCGCTTGGTCGGCGGGTTCGCGGGGTGCGGCGGGAGGAAGCCGTAGACTTCGTCGAAGACGATGAGGGCGCGCAGGCGCGAGGAGCCGCGCAAGGAGCGCACCCACGAGAGGACTTCCTCGAGGAGGAGGCCGAGGACCAACGCGCGCTCTTCGTCGTCGAGGTGCGCGACGCTGACGACGACCGCCGGTGTGCGGCCGTTCTTCGGGGTGAGCCACTCCGCCGGGTTCATGTCGGCGCCGCGACGCCAGCTCGAGAAGGTCGGCGAGGCGAGGAGGGTGTTCAGGGCGGCCGCCAGGTTGCTCCGCTCTTTTTTCTTGAGGAACGAGTTGACCGGGAGGGCGCCGATCTCGGCGACGGGCGGCTCGATGACGTCTCTCATCAAGGCGCCGATTTCGGCGGTGTCCCCGGCGAGGAGGCGGCGCTCGGCGAGTAGGGTCAGGAGGACGTGCTCGCGGCTGCTCGCCGGGTCGGGGTTGCGGTCGAGGAGGCGAAGGACGAGCGAGACGGCCGCGCTCAAGGATTGGCGAGCGGAGTCCGGATCGGAGGACCACTGGGGCGATCGACGCTCGAGGGGCGAGAGGACGTGCAAGAGCTCGCCGGCCGCGGCGCCCGGGGTCACGACCCGAACGTCGGTGCTCGCAGAGTACTCGGCAAGCTCGCGTTCGCCGATCGACCACTCGGCAAGGGCCGCGCGGCGTTCGCCGGCGAGCTTTCGAGCGGCCTCGGCGCGTGCCTCCGGTGGAGCCGCGTCGTCCGCGTGCTCGATCCATGGTTCGAGCGGGCCTGGCTCGAGCGTCGGGAAGGCCAGGAGGAGGTTCGGCAGGTCGCCCTTCACGTCGATGACGAGGGTGGGAATTTTGTTTCGGAGGGCCTCCTCGATCATCACCATCAAGAGGCCGGTCTTCCCGCTGCCGGTCATGCCGAGCACGACGCCGTGCGTGACGAGGTGGGCCGCCGGCAACCAGAGAGCGTGGCCGCCCTCGCTGCCATCCAGGTGGCGCCACGCTCCCAGGTTGAAGGCCGGTTTCATCCGGTGTGTCCCTTTCTACGCTTCAGCTCACGACAGGAACGGGCCCTTGGAGCCCGCCGGACTCGCGCTCGCCTGCGGCTGAGCAGACGCAGCCGCGAGATTGGCAGGGACCGAGCCGGTACCAGGCGCGGTGGCGTCGGGGCTCGTCGTTCGCCCGCCGCCTTCCACGGGCGGCGACTCCGGAATGGAGCCCTTCTTCGGCCGCGGCCTGCCCGGATGCAATGACGGCGTGATGGTGTCCGCGTCGTCCTTCGCTCCTCGCAGGTACGTGACGGCGCGGCGCACGTCCTCGTACGCCAGGAACAGGGTCGTGTACGCGCGCAGGCGCAGGTCGGTCGTCTCCGCGATCTGCGCCGGACCTTGCTCCTTCAAGCCGACGATGCGCAAGAGCCGCGTCGCTACGCGCGACGCCCGCTCGAGATCCGCCATGGTGGTCATGGACTTGCCTTCGATCTGCGGGAACACCGTCTGCAGGAGGTTCGCCAGGACCATCACGTCGGTGGCGACGTTCTTGTAGCCGTTCGCGCCCTTCAGCTGCGAAAGCTGCGACTGGCTCACCACTCCGTGATGGACGAGCGACTTCGCCTCGGCCAGGAGCCTTTCCCGCACTTTCGCAGCCTCGGCAGCCACGGGCTCGAGCTCGTCCGACCCCTGCGTCGCCGAAAGATAGCTCGCCTGCGCGTACGAAAGCGCGAGCGCATAGTCCTCGAGCTTGTCGAAGCGCTCGATATCGAACGACGGCAGCTCCTTCCGGACCTGCTCGCGCAGTCCCCGGACCTCCGGAACCACGCCCAACACCGTCGCCACTGCTGCCGAGATATCCAAGCTCACCTGGAGCAGCGACTCCGCCGGAATCCGCAGCAACTCCCCCTTCACGCGCTCGAACGCCGCGTTGGCGAGCACTTCGTCAGCCAAATCATTCATTACGTTTTCCATCGACCATCCATCCTTTCGCCCGGACACCTCGCCCGGTACGCAGTGGTCGGC
>DASXWF010000476.1:0-2518 GCA_036503835.1 Polyangiaceae bacterium
GGGCGCAGCGAGGGCCCTCGTCGCTGCCGTTCGAGCAGTCCTTCCTGAGATCGCACTCCCAGATCGCGGGGTAGTATTCGTACTCGTCGCAGCGGAAGAAAGCCTCCTCCGGGCAATCCATCTCGTCTTCCAGCATGCCGCAATCGATTTCTCGATTGCAGCGATCCGCGATCGGAAGCTCTGCTCCGTCGTTGCAGGTGAAGGTCTCGCGTTCGGGACAGCCGAGCTCGTCGGAGCCGTCGCCGCAGTCGTCCTGACCGTCACACAGGTTGAAGGTTCTGATGACGACAGCGTTCTTGCACGTGAAGTCTCTGCAGCTCGAGATGCAGCTCGCGAGCTCGGTGTCGAGCATGTTGACGGCTGACAGACCCTGACACGCGTAAGCCGTAGCCGTTTCGCAGTCTTCGTGCGTGCCGATGCAGGCGGCGATGCAGCGACCGTCCGGCGAGTCGAGGTTCGGGCTCAGATCCCCTTTTTCCCAAACGCCGCACGCGACGAGCGCGTCCTGCATGGCATCCCACGCGGAGACGGAGCTCCCCCCGCCCGAGCCCGGAGCGCCGCCGTCCGTCCCCTCGCACCCGACGGCGCAGAGGCCGAACGCGAGCGACACCCACGACAAACGACGGTCCCATACGCACAGAACGCTCACTCTCGAAATCGTTGCAGAGGAGCTCTCGACGGTCAAATCACGAAGCCCTCACGGCGAGCGGCACGAACATCGCCTCGTGGTAGCCTGCGAGCACGCGCCGCTCCCCGCGATGCGGCGCAACCCTCATGCCCTGCCTGATCGGCTGCCTCGCGCTCGTCTTTCCGCGCCTTGCGCTGGTCCTGCTCTGGCTGTTCGGCGGGGACTACCTCGGCCGAGCCTACGAGTCTTGGATTTTTCCGGTGCTCGGCTTCGTGTTCTTGCCGCTCACCACGCTGGCCTTCGCCTTCGGCATGAACTCGCTCGGTTCGCCGACGCAGATGGAACCGCTCGGTTGGGTGCTGGTCGCGCTCGCCGCCGCCGCCGACCTCGGTCTGATCGGTCGCGGCGCCAAGGACGCGCAGGGCTACCGCGAGCGCGACCGCGACGGCTGGCGCCGCCCGGGCGACTGACGCCGGGCGCAGGTCGCCCCGGGGCTCCGCTCAGCGCGCGGATTCGATGCTGGAAAGCTCAGAACGAATGCGCGCGCCGTACGGGGTGGGGGAGAACGCGGGGTTCGCGGGATCCGCTTCGGCGTAAAACATTTCGGTGGTGCAAGCTCCGCGGCCGTCGCTCGGTGTTCCGCCGGCGAACCATGACCAGGCCGTCCAGGACAGGGCGTTCGCGTCGGCGTAGCCGAGCACTTGGTCGAGGTAGTCGGAGGGACAGGAGCCGTCGGTGGCGACTGGCCCGAACTCGCTCACGATCAGCGGTACGCGATCCTTCAGAAAGCCGAAGGCCGCTTCCCAGGCGTCGGGGAGCTTCGATGGATACGGATAGAGGTGCACGGCGTAGGCGAGGTTGTAGCCGTCGAGCGCGGGCTCGGGAGCGCCGCTGAAGGTGAAGGTCCAGTCGAGACCGCCGGCGATGACGAGGTTGTGAGCCCCCGTGGCCCGCACGGCGTCGTAGAGCGCCTGCATTCCGGTGGCCTGGTAGGTGAGCGTGCCCGGCGTCGAGTAGTCGGTGTCGCTCGTATCGGGATCGTAGACGCCGTTCACGCTGCCGCCGTCGCGCCACGTCCGCCAATCCACGTTGTGCGGCTCGTTGTAGAGCTCGAACAGAACCCTGCCGTCGTTCTTGTAGAGCGCCGCCACCTGCCGCCAGAACTCCGCCGAATCGGCGTCCGGCATCTCCATGAACTGCGGTTCGACGGCGCCGTTCCCGGTCGAGAAATGAAGGTCGAGGATCACGTCCAGGCCCGCGCTTCGCGCCCAGCCGACGATTTCGCCCACGCGCCCGCGGTAGCAAGCCGCGTCGCAGTTCGCCTTCCCGTCGAGCCAGAGCCCCTGATTCAACCCAATCCGCACCACGTTCGCGCCCCACGCCTTCATCAGCTCGAGATCGCCGCGCGCCGTCGGTCCCCCCGCGGGATCCCAAATCAAATTCGGCAGCGCCGTACCCCGCAGTCGCACCACCGCCCCCGCTTCATCGATCACCCGATTTCCCTCGACCACATATCCCCCCGGCGCCCGCATCGCCCCACTCCCCGCACTCCCTCCTGCTCCCGCTCCCGCACTCCCTCCCACTCCCGCCCCCGCACTCCCTCCTGCTCCCGCCCCCGCCCCCGCACTGCCCCCCGCTCCCGCTCCTCCATCCCTCCCATCCCCCTCGTCCTCCCAGCTCTTTCCCGCGCATCCCACGATGCCCACGAGCCCCGCCCAGGCCGCGCACCTCACGAGTCTCGATTTCGCCACCATTCGCCTCCAACGCCCGAAAACGTACCACGTCCCATGTCCATCGCTGAACTTGCCCCCTCGGGCATGCGCGGCCCATAGTCGAAGCGTGCGCTCCCTCGCGTCGCTCGCTCTTCTGCTCGCCGCCGCTTGCGGTGGT
>DASXWF010000477.1:0-20443 GCA_036503835.1 Polyangiaceae bacterium
AGGAAAAGAAGGACGTGCTCGCCGCCACCACGGTGCTCGTGCACCCGGCGCGCTGGGAGCCGTTCGGCATCTCGGTCATCGAAGGCATGGCGGCGGGCAAGCCGGCCGTCGTCGCGGACGCGACCGGGCCCGCGCTCACCGTCGCCGACGGCGAGACCGGCTTCGTGGTGCCGAAGGGCGACGCGAAGGCGCTCGCGCACGCGCTCCGCACGCTGTTGCGCGATCCGGAGCGCGCCGCCGCGATGGGTGCCGCGGGCGCCCGGCGCGTTCAGGAGCGCTATCACGCGCGCGTCGCCGCAGAGCGCCTGGGTGACGCGATCGACGCCGTCAGCACCTTCATCTGACGCGCGCTCAGCGCGCGCGGAGCTTCGCGAACTTACCGGCGAACTTCGCTTTCACCGCCTCGACCTGTTCGGGATCGATCCCGCCGATCAGGTACAAGGTCGTCCCGTACACCGCGAGCGCGATCGGCGCCCCGATGAACGACGAAAAGGGCGCGAGCAGCCGGGCCGTCACGAACATGGCCGCGCCGGCGGCGAGAGAAAGTCCGATCTTGCGAAACAGCGTGGGGTGGAAGATCCCCTTCGGGGCGAGCCAGATGCCGGCCCCCACCATCAGCACCTCGGAGATCACGCCCGACACGCAGATGCCGAGCCCGCCGTTCCCGGTGCGGGCCTGAAACCACGGGATGGTGAACTGAATCATGATCGTGCTCGCGACGGCGGCGGCGAGCTGCGCGAACGACCACGCGCGCTGCCGGCCGCCGGCGAGCAGCGAGCAGCCGAGGGGCATGCTGAAGTAGAGCAGGAACAGGAACACCGACATGATCCGCAGGTTGTCCTCGGCCGGCCCGAACGAGTCGCGGCTGTAGATGCGGATCCCGATGTCGGGATAGAGAAAGCAGCTGAGCGCCATGGGCACGGCGAGCATCGTCGTCGTGCGGATCGCGTCGCCGGTCGTGCGCGCGTAGCGGGCCTTGTCCTCGACGTGGAGCCGGCACAACGTCGGATAGAGGGCGGCCAGGATCGCAGTCGCCGGAAGCAGCAAGAAGCCGACCAGCCGGCGAGAAACCGCGTGCCAGCCGACCACCTCCACGGGGGCGAGCTTCGAGAGGAAGACGGCGTCGATGATGGGCTGCAAGGCCATCGTGACGGCGAACACCACGAACGGAACGCCCCCGACGGCGAACTCCCGCAGCGTCGAGCGACTCACCACGAGCTTGCCGACGCCCACGGGGCGCAGCACCCGCGACACGAACGCGAGAACGATGGCGGAGCACCCCGCCTGCACCGCGAGCACGAGCGCCAAGCTTCCGCCGAGCAGCAACGTAACGATGGTGGCGAACACGCTGAGCAGCTGCCCGCCGACCTGCGTGTAGGCCATGACGTCCATGCGCTCGAAACCACGGACCGTTTCGGCACAGGCGGAGGAGAACGTGCCGACGGTCGCGCCGAGCAGCGAGAAGCCGAGAATGACCAGGAACTGGCCGTCGTAGCCGAGCACGACCGACCCCGCCGCCAAGAGCACCGAGACGAACACCGCCATCACGGCTCGCCAGAGGAGCCCGGTCGCGAGAAACTGACCGGCGTTCGCGCGATCGCGCGCCACCATTCCGGGCAAAGTGAAGGTCTGACCCCAATCGACGGCCATGAAGCCGAAGCTGCACATGGTGGCTGCGAGATAGAGGCGGCCGTACTCCGCGGCGCCGACGTAGCGGGCCATCACCGCCGTAACGAGGATGTTGAGCGGCGTGATCGCGAGCTGAGCGATGACGAGCAGGCTCGCGTTGCGGAGGACACGCGAATGGTCGGCTTGCGGCGCCGCTGCCTGCAGCGCGGCTGCCTCCCCCACCGGCGCGCCGGCGGCGGCGACCGGCACCGCCGCGGCGGTCGCTTCTGCCGCCAGCGTGTCAGGGGCCGGCGCGGGCCCAAGCGGGGCGCGGGAATCGGGCGCGGTCAACGCGCCACGCTACGCCGGGCTCCGCACGACCGCAAACGCCGCGCTCGACCCGGATGGCGGGCCGGGCATGCCTCGCGCGCCTCTGCCCGCGCGTCGATCGGAGTGGTATTGCGTTGCTCCTCATTCCCGCCAGCACGGAAATCAAAGCGCCGACCGGGCGCGGCACGACGCTCCGGCGCCGCGTCGGCGCGTGGCTGCGAAAGCTCCTGATCGCGTGCGCCGTCGCCTACCCGCTCGCGCTCGTCGCCGTCATCGTGCTGTTCCGGTTCGTCGGCGAAGGCTGGTGGGTGACCTCGGTCGCGCTCTACGTGCCGCGTTTGCCGCTCGCGCTCCCGCTCCTCGTGCTCGTTCCGGGCCTGCTCCTGCTGCGAGCTCGCAAGCTCTACTTCACGCTGCCCGTGAGCGCGCTGCTCGTGGCGTTTCCCGTCATGGGTCTCGAGACGCCGCCGCTCGGCTCGGCGGGTGAAGGACGCTCGATCCGACTGCTGAGCTTCAACGTGAACCTCGAGCGCGCCGGCGACACCCCGATCCTGCGCGCGATCCGGCACTTCGATCCCGACATCGTGGTCCTCCAGGAATCCGCGCCGTGGTCCGAAGTCCCGAAGCTCTTGAAGGACCAGTATCCCACGGTCCACGTCTCGACCCAGTTCGTGCTCGCCACGCGTCTGAACCTGCTCTCGACGGACAATCCGCGCGAAATCGACTTTTACAACGTCAAGCGCGCCCCGCTCTACATGCGCTACCTGCTCGAGACGCCGCTCGGCAAGCTGACGCTCTACTCGGTACATCCTCACTCGCCGCGCCAGAGCTTCCACGCCGTCGCCAGCCAGCGCAGAGAGCTCCTCACCGGCCACTTCGACCAACGCGCGAACGACACGGTGCAGACGAACACCGGCCTGCGCGTCTTGCAGGTTCGGACCTGGGCGCGGGCCGCGACGCTCGACGCCGAACCCACCGTGATCGCCGGCGACACCAACCTGCCGGGCCTGAGCCGCGAGCTCGGACGCGAGCTCGGCGCGTTCCGCGACGGCTTCGAGGAAGCGGGCTCGGGCTTCGGCTACACCTTCCCGTCGCGCTTTCCCTGGATGCGCATCGACCGTGTCCTCGCCAAGGGACCGCTCCACTTCCGGCGCTTCGAGGTCGGCTGTCGCGACCTGTCCGACCACCTGTGCGTGGTCGCCGATCTGGGCCGCTGACCGCGCTCAGCGGCGGCAGAGACCGAGCAACAGCTCCGCGATGCGCGCCGCGTTCTTGTTCATGTCGAAGCGCTCCTCACCGATCGCCCTGCCGCGCAGGCCGAGCTCGCGCGCGAGCTCGGGTCTTTCGACGAAGCGCTCGAGACGATCGGCGAGTTGAGCGGCGTCGCCCGTGTCGACCAGGAAGCCGCTCTTGCCGTCCTCCACGACTTCACCGTGGGCGCCGACGCGGGTGGTGACGATCGGCAGGCAAGAGGCCATCGCCTCGCCGAGCACCACGGCGAGACAGTCCGCGCGGGTGGGCAGCGCGAACACGTCCGCGTCGGCGTAGAGGCCGAGCAGCTCCGGGGAGTGCGGCTTCAGGCCCCGATACACGAAAATCCCTTCACCCGCCGGCACGTCCGCGCCCGTCACGAGGTGCAGCTCGACGCGACCCCGCAGCCGCTCGCGCGCGACCTGCAGCAAGAGATCGCCGCCCTTTCGCTGGAAGTCGCCCCCGACGAACAGCACGCGCAGCGGTCCGGGCCTGCGCCCGCGCTTCTCGTGCGGTGAAGGAAAGTTGGAGAACACCGTGCCGGGATGGATCACCGTGACCCGGTCGCTCGCCGCGCCGTAGTCGCTCACGAGCGAGCGCTTGGCCCAGTCCGACCAGGTCGTGAACAGGCGAGCCGCGGCGGCCACGCGGCGGTGGGCCCAGAGCTTCGCGGACTCGATCGCCGGCGGATGCACGCGGTCGCCGTAGTGCCCGGCGAGCTCGTCGTAGTTCCGCGGCGTCGCGTCGAGCGACAAGAGCGTCGGAATGCGGCCCATGTGCCCGATCGAGAACAGAGCGACGGTCTGCGTATGCACGAACAGCGCGTCGAGCTTGCCGGATGCGAGCTCGCGCGCGACGGCGCGTTGCGCGCGCACGCTGGCTCGCAGGGTCCAGTTCGAGCCCGCGACCGGAATCCTTCCGAAGCGCCCGCGATCGAAGGGGATGTCGAGCCAGCGCGCCTCGAAATCGTCACGCTCGGCGAGCGCCCGGCGCAGGCTCAACCCGTAGGCGACGTGCCCGAGCGCCTGTTCCATCACGAAGCCGATGCGCGGTTTCATGCGCGGGAGCACCCCGGCGGCCGGCGCGCGAGCGCCGGCGCGGCGTTCAGGAGCCGGTCCCTCCGATCACCACCGGAACCGTGCGCGCCAGGATGTAGATGTCGAGCCAGGGCGACCAGTTTCTCACGTACTCCACGTCGAGATCCACGCGCTCCTCGAACGTCGATTCGTTGCGCGTCGTCACCTGCCAGATGCCGGTCACGCCGGGCTTGACGCGGAGCACGATGGCTTCCTTCTGGTCCATATCCGGGATCTCGCGCTCGAGGTAGGGGCGCGGCCCGACCAGGCTCATCTCACCCTTCAGCACGTTCCAGAGCTGCGGAAGCTCGTCGAGGCTGTACTTTCTGAGGAAGCGGCCCGCGCGCGTCACGCGCGGGTCCTTCGTCAGCTTGTGAAACGTGTCGTACTCGGCGCGCATCCCGGGATCCGACTCCAGCAGCTGCTTCAGCCGGCGGTCCGCGTCGGCGTGCATCGTCCGGAACTTGAGCGCCTCGAAGCGCACGCCGTCCTGGCCGAGGCGCTTCTGTCGGAAGAACACCGAGCCCTTCGAGTCGAGCTTCACGATCAGCGCCATCGTCGCGAGGATCGGCCAGATGAAGAGCAGACCGACCGTCGTGATCGCGATGTCCAGCAGCCGCTTCGCGAAACGCGGGCCCGGATGCATGAGCTGCCTCTGCACCTCGAGACCGAGCACCCCGCCCAGCGAGCGCGCGGGCGCGCCGAAATGCTGGAGATTCATCAGGTCCGGAATCACCAGCACGTGGGTGTAGCTGTCGCCGTAGCGCTCGATCAGCCCGAGCACCATGGCCGAGTTCATTTCGGGCATCGCGATCACGATGCTGCGCAGGCCGAGGCGCTGGGCGAGCGCCGGCGCGAGATCGAGGCCGCCGAGGACCGGCACGCCTTCGACTTCCGCGAACTGCTCGATCGCGGAGCGTTCGGACGGCGTGTCGAAATCGTCATCGACGGTCTCGCGTACGGGCTCCACGACGATGTCGCTCTCGCCCCAGGCGACGCGCACCGTACCCTGGCGCGCGGGATCGTCGTCCAGGACCGCGACCGGCCTCAACCCGAGCTGCGGGCGGCCGAGCAGCGTCTTGACGACGGCGCGCCCTACCCGGCCCGCGCCCACGACCACGACCGCCTGTCCCCACCAGGGCTTTCTCGCCAGCTGCCAGCGCAGAATCCCCCGCAACAGCGGGACGAGGAAGATCGAGAGCAGCCACGCGAACAGCCACGCTCCGTGCGACAGCGACCGCACCGACACCACGCGCGCGGCGATGCTCACGATCCAGCCGCCGAGGTAGATACCCGTGATGATCGTCGTCGTCAGCCGGATCTCGTCCGGGGGGCTCGGCGGAGTCACCGCATACAGGTGCGCAGCGAACAACGTCACCACGCACAGCGGCACCAGCGACATCACCATGCCGCGTTGCGTGAGGCTCAGGATGTCGTCCGACACGAACCACCACATCAGCGTCGCGGGCAAGCTGAGCGCGGCCAGGTCCGCCAGCAGCAGCAACGCCACGACCAGCGAGGGCCGGCAGGGAACCTGCAGCCCCACCATCGACGGATTTTCGCGCGTATCCCTGACGCGGCTGCGCATGCGCCCGCGCGCGCGGGCGGCGCGGACCTGCTCGATCAACGCCTCGGCGATGGCCCGCGAGTCGCAAGCGCCGATGCGCCGCAGGATCGCGCCGACCTGCCCGCCCTCCTGACCCTGGATCTTGAGCGCCTCCCGCAGCTGCTTCGGGGTGATCACCTTGTTGCGCAGCAGAATCTGGCCGATCTCGTTGTCGCGCCTGCGCCTGCGCCGAGCGAACTTCGAACCCTGCACGCCGGGCGAACTGCCGGTATCGCTAGGCTGCACGACCACCTCGCACGGCCTTCTAGTGCACCGCTCGCGAGCCGGGGGCAACCGCCGCGAGCTTCGGTCCGCGCGCCGGGCGTGCTCTCGCCGCCGGCTCGAGCTCCGGACCCCACGTCCGCCTCGCGCCCTCGCAGGGCATTCTCAAGACTTCCGGCATCTCACTCCCGCTGCACGAGCGGTCGGCGGCGACTTCACGCCGGCGTGAGGCGGCCGACCCAGCTCGTCTTGGCGCCGTGCACGGCCGCACGAATGATCGCGTGCATGACGGGAACCTCGAGCTTGGTCGAGAGCACGGCGAGGTGCGGCACCGTCTGAAAGGTACCGACGAGCGTGTCGTCGAGGATACGAACGACCTCGTATGTCCCGGCTGCGACGCGGACGACCCGATACGTCGCGCCAAGAGCCTGAACCATTCCCTTCACGCGCATGGGGCTACTTCTTTCTGAGTGACGATTTGTACCACGACTTGGCGCCGGAAACGCTGAACGAAATGGTTGACCCTGGGTTCTAAGTACATTGGATACCTACGACTCTAGCGGCCCCGTGCGACGGCTCGCGGTACGCGTGATGGACGACAGGTGACCCGAATATTTCCTCGGGTCGCCACCGGTCAGGTGGCCGGCCGAGGCAAGCCGGCTGATCTCCTCGGGTTTCCAGGGGCGAGAGCCCCTCGAGGCAGCTTGGGGCTGTGTTACTCGAGGTCCTCGCGCTTCCGGGGGCGCGGCAAGCCGAAGCGTTCGATCCTCGAGATCAGCGTGCGCCGGGACATTCCGAGCAGGCGGGCGGCGTGCGTCTGGTTCCCGCCGCAGCGTTCGAGCGCGTTCACGATGCGCGCCCGCTCCGCGTCGTCCAATGGCTCCGCCGGCTCGTCCAGGGGTGGCGCGGACACCCGCGGGGGTGGCGCGGACATCCGCGGCGGCTGCGACGAGACTTGGGGCGGTGACGAGACTCGCGGCGTCGACGAGACTCGCGGCGACGAGAACGCATAGCTGGTCGGCGTGGAGTGTCGGGCAGGCGGGGGATTCTCGGAAATTCGCTCGTGCGGCAGGGTCCGGCCGAGCCGTTCGAGCGGCAGGTCGGGCAAGTCGATTTCGGCCGACTGGCAGAGCATCACGGCCCGCTCCATCACGTTCCGGAGCTCGCGGACGTTGCCGGGCCACGCGTAACGCGCCAGCACGGCGAGCGCGGCGCTCGCGATCTGCGGCGGCTCGCGCCCGGCCTGCGCGGCGAACTGTTTGACGAAACCCTGAGCCAGCGAACGGATCTCGGTCACACGCTCGCGCAAGGGGGGAACGACCAGCGAGACGCCGTTCAGACGATAGTAAAGGTCTTCGCGAAAATTGCCGCGGGCGATCTCGGCCTCGAGGTCGCGGTGCGTGGCGGACATGAAGCGCACGTCGATGGTTCGCGCGCGCAAGCCGCCGACGCGCGTGACGCTGCGCTGCTCCACGACCCGCAGCACCTTGGCCTGGATCGAGAGCGGCATCTCGCCGATCTCGTCGAGCAGGACCGTGCCGCCCTCGGCCGCCTCGAGCAACCCGGGCTTCGCCTGCACCGCGCCCGTGAACGCTCCGCGCTCGTGTCCGAAGAGCTCGCTCTCGAGCAGCGTTTCGCTGAGCGCGGCGCAGTTGACGCAGAGCATCGGGCGGTCGGCGCGGTTGGAGAGATCGTGGATGCGCCGCGCCAGCACTTCCTTGCCGACGCCGGTCTCACCCAGGATGAGCACGTTGATGTGCGCCGCGGCCACCCGCTCGATCAGCGGACGCAGCGATTCGATCGCGCCGAACGAGGGCAGGCGCGTGGACGGCGGCTCGGAAATACCGCGCAGCGAGTCGCCCGCGGCCGCCAGCAGCGCCTCGGGCGAGCGGCCGTCGCGATGCCAGCACGCGATGCCCACGGCGACGTTGCCGAGCCCGGCGCCCGCGACGTGTTCCTGAATCCAGCGACAGATCGTCTGCGCCTTGTCGAACGAAGCGTCGATCAGCAGGAGCTCGTACTCGTCGCTCGAATACACGGCGACCAGATCGATGGCGCGCAGATGCCGGCTGAAGGCTTCCTCGACGGCTCGCGCCTGCTCGCGCCGCACGCTGAGCCGCACGACCGCGAAACCGCCGCCCTGCGCCTCGGCCCGCACGCACTCGTCTTCGAGCCTGCCCTCGAAGTAGTCGTGGCTCCTGACGTGGCGCAGGCGCGTGCTGGCGCCCGATGCCTGAATGACGGTCGCGACGCCCCCGAGCTGCGCGATCACGCCGGGCGCGAGCGGCGCCGTCTCGCCGCGCTCGAGCCGGCGGCTCCCGACGATCGTCGAAGCGCCCGAGCCGGCGTCCGTGATCGACAGGCGTTGCCCCATGCGCAAGACCGCGTGCAGCGCCGCGATGCCCGGTTCCTCCACGCGGATGTCGCAGTCCGAGGCGCTCCCGATGGTGAGTTGACCGGCCGGCGGGAGCGGAAATGTGGACATGCGCGCTTGCCCGAGCACGAGCAGCCGGTAGCTGGAGAAATTGGAGGAGGGAGCGCCCGAATCGCTGCCCGCCCCCGGGGGGCGCGAGGTGATCAATCTGTGCAACGTTTTGGACAGATTGTGCAGCGAGTCAATGCCTGATTGCGCAATCGAGCGCTCCCAGCCGCGGCATGTAAGAAAATTAAGCCTTTGATGTCAGGGATTTGCCCCTGTTTCCAGTCTGACTGCAACGAGAAGTGTCGTGGCACGCTCCGTGCTTAACGCGTCGCACCGGCTTTCGGGGAAGGAAGTCAGGCGGGTCCAACCAAGGGTTCTTCTCAAGATGCAAACAATCAAGGGCATGGTTCAGGTCAGCGGCAACACCTACCGGATCGTTCGGGTTTCCCAGGCGATGTACGAGGTGATTCGCGTTCTGGACGATACCTGCGTGGGTGCGTTCCGGAGCGGGCCCAGCATCGAGGTCACGCCGCGGGACATCGACGGCACGCTCCTCAGAGAGATCGCGCGCACGGCGATCAAGGGCGCGAAGACGAGCTACGTCGGGCGCCTGGTTGCGACGTGAAAGGCCCGCCCGGGCGCGTGCTTTCAGCCGAGCAGGCGAGCCACTTCGTCGGCGATGGCGAGTGAAGCCGTGAGCCCGGGCGATTCGATGCCGTAGAGCGCGACGTAGCCCGGGACGCCGTGCTCCTCGACCGAGTGGAGGACGAAGTCGGCGTTGGGGCTGCCGGGACCGGCGATCTTCGGTCGGATCCCGCAGTAGCCGGGCTCGAGCGAGCCGTCGACGAGCGCGGGATAGTAGCTGCGCACGGCGGAGTAGAAGGACGCGCCGCGGCTCGCGTCGAAGGAGTAGTCCACGCCGTCGATCCACGACACGTCCGGGCCGAAGCGCGTGCTGCCCGCGAGGTCGAGCGTGACGTGCACGCCTAGCCCGCCGGGCACCGGGATCGGATAGACGAGACGCCGGAACGGCGAGCGTCCGCCGAGCACGAAGTAGTGACCCTTCGCGAAGTACGCGCGCGGAATCGACTCCGGTCGTAGGCCCGCGATCGAACGGGAAACGGCCGGCGCGAACAGTCCCGCGGAATTGACGACGGCGCGGCAGCGAATGGTCGTGGGCTCGGGCCCGCCGAGCTCGAGCTCGATGCCGCCGCCCTGCACGCGCCCGCCCAGCACCGGGGTCGAGAAGATCACGTGCGCTCCGTGCTCGACCGCGTCGCGCTTGAACGCCGCCATGAGCTCGTGGCTGTCGATGATGCCCGTGGAAGGCGAGAGCAATCCGCGCACCGCGACCACGTTCGGCTCGAGCTCGCGCAGCGTCGCTCGATCGAGCCATTCGAGATCGTGCACGCCGTTCTCGCCGGCCTGCCGCAGCAAGCGCTCGAGCGCGGGGATCTCTTCGTCGCGCGTCGCGACGATGATTTTTCCGATGCGCGCGTGCGGCACGCCGGACGCTTCGCAGTACGCGTAGAGCGACTGCTTGCCGGACACGCAGTAGCGGGCCTTGAGCGACCCGGTCGGATAGTAGATTCCGGCGTGGATCACCTCCGAATTGCGCGAGCTCGTGTGCACGCCGCTCATCGCTTCGGTTTCGATCACGATCACCTCGCGCCCGGCGAGCGCGAGCGCGCGCGCCACGGCGAGGCCGACGACGCCCGCGCCGATGACCGCCACGTCGACGCTGTCCGGGTCGCTCATTCGGCCGCGCCGCCGTTCATTCGAAAGAACACACGTACTCGGCGATGCCGCCGGCTACCGCGATGTCGAAGCCCGACTTCGCCGGCACGCGAAACGCGGTGCCCGCCGCGTACTCCCGCCACTCGGAGCTACCGTCCAGGCGGACGCGACAGCCGCCCGCGACGATCTCCATGAGCTCGGCCGCGTCGGTCCCGAAATGAAACTCGCCCGGGTAGATGAGCCCGATGGTCTTCTTCGATCCGTCGGCAAAGAGCAGGGTGTGGGAAACGACCCTACCTTCGAAATAGACGTTGGCCTTCGCGAGCGCCGTCACGTTCTCGAACTTCATGGTGGGCCTCTCTACCACAGCCTCCTCCGGTCCCTCGCGAAGGAGCCGTGACTATGCCATAGTCGCCGAAGAGCCGAGGGCATGGTCGCGCGCAAACGCTGCAAGGTTCTGATGGTCGAGGACAGCCGGGTGAGCCTCGAAGTGTACGCACAGCGCCTCACGCGCCGCGGCTATCAGGTGGCGACCGCCATCTCGGCGGACGAGGCTCGCGTCGAGCTCGACTCCGCGATCCCCGACCTGATCCTGCTCGACGTGTTCATGCCGAAGGTGAGCGGTTTCGAGTTCTTGCGCGAGCTCCGCCAGAGCCCCAAGACCGCGACCGTGCCGATCATCCTGATCTCGGCGCTCTCCGACACGCAGCACATCGTCGAGGGGCTCGAGCTCGGCGCGAACGACTACGTCACGAAGCCGATCGTGATGCCGATCCTCACCGCGCGCATGGAAGCGCTGCTCCGCGCGAGCGAGCTCGTACGCCGGCTGGAGGTGCAGACCGAGCTCCTGTCGAAGCTCGCCGCCTTCGACGACCTGACGGGCGTGTACAACCGCCGCTCGATGTTCCACCACCTGGAGGCCGAGCTCAGCCGCTGCCGGCGCTACGGGCGCAGCATCGGCATCCTGATGGCCGACATCGATCACTTCAAGCGCGTGAACGACGAGTACGGTCACCTCGTCGGCGATCAGGCGCTGCGCTGGGTCGCGACGACGCTCCAGAACGAGCTTCGCTCGATGGACTTCCTGTGCCGGTACGGCGGCGAGGAGTTCTGCGCCATCCTGCCGGAAACGGGCGACGCCGGCGCGGCTCGCGCGGGCGAGCGACTGCGCACGGCCATCGAGCGCTCCGCCTTCAATCACGACGTGGGGAAGTTGTCGCTCACGATTTCGGTCGGCGCCTCGAGCTGGTCGGCGAGTGAAGGGCGCGAGATTCCGGATTTGCTCGCGCGTGCCGACCAGGCGCTGCTCGAGGCCAAGCGCGCCGGCAGGAACCAGGTGCGGCTCTCGTCGAGCGCGGAGCTCGCTCCGGCGAGCTGAGCTTCGATTCGGCGACGCCGGACGGCGCGGCCTCAGCCGAGCGGAACGCACTCGACGAGATCGAGACCGTAGCCGTGCAGGCCCGCGATGCGCTTCGGGTTGTTGGTGAGGAGCCGGATGCGTCCCACGCCGAGCGCGCGCAGCACCTGAGCGCCGAGGCCGTACTCGCGCAGCGTGCCGCCGTGCGGTCGCGACGGCGACGGGCTCGCCGGCGGCTCGGAGAAGGTGCGCGACCCGCCGAAGCTCAACCCGAGGCGCTCCGGAGGCAGGTACACGACGACGCCGGAGCCCGCGCCCTCGATGAGGTCGAGCGACTGCCCCAGCAGACGCCCGCCGTCGCCCGCGGAAGAGCTGAACACGTCCGAGAGGAGCGTGCCGCGATGCATGCGGCAGAGGGTGGGCGCGCCCGGCTCGAGCACGCCCTTCACGAGCGCGAGGATCTGGCGATCCTCGAGCAGTGATTCGAACACGATCGCCCGCCACGCAGTGCCCGTGCGATCGAGCGTGATCTCCTGCTCCGAGATCAGGCGCACCAGGTGCTCGGTCTTCAGGCGGTAGGAGATGAGATCGGCGATGGTGAGGATGTGCAGGCCGTGAACGGCGCCGAACTGCTCGAGATCGGGCAGGCGCGCCATGGTGCCGTCGTCCCGGATGATCTCGCAGATGACGCCCGCAGGGGAGAGACCCGCGAGCCGCGCGAGATCCACCGAACCCTCGGTCTGACCGGCACGCACCAGGACGCCGCCCGGGCGGGCCTGCAACGGAAAGACGTGCCCCGGCACCACGACGTGATCGGGACGCGCCTCCGGGCGGCTCGCCACGCGGATGGTGTGAGCGCGATCGGCCGCGCTGATACCGGTGGTCACGCCCTCGCGCGCTTCGATGCTGACGGTGAAGGCCGTACCGAGACGCGGGCCGACGCGGCCGGGCGCGCCCATCATCGGCAGCTCGAGCCGCTTGACCTGCTCTTCGGTGAGCGCCAGGCAGACGAGCCCGCGGCCGTACAGCGCCATGAAGTTGATCGCCTCGGGCGTGACGCGCTCCGCCGCCATGCACAGGTCGCCTTCGTTCTCGCGATCTTCGTCATCGACGAGGATCACGAAGCGACCGGCGCGCACCTCGGCGATGGCCTGTTCGACGCGCTGGGAGCGCTCCGCCTCGTCGGGATCCGCGGCGGTCACGGGGAGCGGGGAGGGCATCAAGGACTCTTCGAGCCGAGCGGCGCCGGGGCGCCCTCGAGCCAGCGCGCGACGTAGCGCATCAGCACGTCGACTTCCAGGTTCAGCGCAGTGCCTACCTTCAGCCCACCGAGCGTGGTCACCGAGCGCGTGTGCGGGATCAGCATCACCGAGAAACCGGTCGCCGAGAGCTCGTTCACCGTCAGGGAGACGCCGTCGAGCGCTACGGAGCCCTTCCCGGCGACGTAGCGGAGCAGCGCCGCCGGGCACTCGAGCTCGACACGGGTGGCTTCGCCGGCCGCCACGAGCGCGGCGACCCGAGCGATGCCGTCCACGTGGCCGGTCACCCAGTGCCCGCCCAGCCGATCGGCCAGCGTGAGTGAGCGCTCGAGATTCACGAGCGCTCCCTCGTGAAGCTGCCCGAGCGTGGTGCGATCCAGCGTCTCACTGCTCAAATCCGCCTCGAAGCCGCGCGGGGTGGGGGCAAGCGCCGTGAGGCAGACACCGTTCACGCACACCGATTCGCCGGTGACGACTCTGCCGAGCGGGCTTTCGAAGGCGAGGCGCGCGCCGGAGCTCGTGCGAAGCTCGCTCGCGATGCGGCCGGTACACGCCACGATGCCGGTGAACACCGCCGATCCATAGCATGGGCGCTCCCGACGGCCCCCGGCGACCGCCGGCACGGTCTGTGCTAATTTTCTCGTGTTTGGCGCGGATTCTCCCGCTCTCACTCGCCTTCGCGACTTCCCTACTCTGCTCCGCCTGTGGGCCGAGCCTGACCACGGTGCACGAGGGCACCATTCGCTTCGAGCACTGCTACCGCCTCGACCTCGAGACGAGCGCCACCGTCACCCAGCGACGCGCCTGTTGGGAGCTCTGGCTCGAGTCGTACACTTACGGCCAGTCGCGGGATCGCATCGAGTACGCGCGACGCCGACTGAACGCGATCGCGGACGAGAGCCAGCGGCCGCCCGAGCTCCGGCTGGAGGGCGATCGACCGCCCGAGCAGCGCCAGTTCTATCTCGTGGTGCCCTCGCCGACGAGCGTGCACGCGACGCCTCCGCCGGTCGCCACGGTCTACCGGCCCCTCGCGACGGACGCCGCGGACGCCGGCAGCGACGCAGCGCCCGAGAACGCGAAGACGCCGCCCGCCGAGGGCTGCGCGGCGAGCTGCCGGAGCGCCTGGCAGAGCTGCGAAACGGGCTGCAGCGCGGACGCCGGCCCGCCGAAGCCGGCCGCCGGCGGTAAGGAAAAGCCCGCCGCGTGCGCGTGCAAAGACGACTATTCGAAGTGCATGCGCGGTTGCTTCGACTGAACGGGCGCTCCTTTATCGAGCCACACCGCGTGTCCGCCGGCCCGCAGCGCACCCGGGGGAGTGACGAGTGACCCCGGAAAATTCCGTCACTTAGCGGGTGTCCTGCCGAGCACGACGCTTGCTTTATCCCCAATTTGTTGACGCGCCGCCGCGAGCGGCGCTACCGAAGGAGTTCGAGATGACCCCACGGAATCCGGCCATGCGCGCGCTCGTCGGCGCATCCGCCGTCGCCACTCCGTTGCCCCGAGTCCTCCGCCCCCAGCGCGCGGTGCCCGCCGACGCGGTCCGCCCGACGCGCGCGGAGGTGAACCTCGCGAACCTGCGCCACAACCTGCGCGTCATGCAGCGCGCCGCGGGCGGCAAGCCCGTGTGGGCCGTGCTCAAGGCGGACGGCTACGGCCACGGCGCCAAGGGCGTCGCCCGCACGCTCGAGCGCGCCGGGGCGAGCGGCATCTGCGTCGCGCTGCTGGAAGAGGGCGTGGAGCTCCGCGAGGCGGGCATTCGCATTCCGATTCTGGTGACCGGCGGCTACTACGGGCGTGCCTGGGGCGAGCTCCTCCGCCACGACCTCACGCCGATACTCCACGATCTCGGGCAGCTCGAGCAGCTCGCGGACGAGGTGCGGTTCTCGCGCGCGGAGCCGGTCGCGGCCCACGTGAAGATCGACACGGGCATGAGCCGCCTCGGGCTCTTGCCCGGCGAGATCGAGCGTCTCGCCGATTCGCTCGCCGCGCACCCCGAGGTGCGGCTCGAAGGCTTGATGACGCATTTCGCGTGCGCCGACACCGGCGAGACGCCGTCGATCGACGAGCAGCTCGACCGCTTCGACGCGGCGACGCGTACGCTCGCGGCGCGCGGATTCTCGCCCGCGCTGCGCCACGCCGCGAACAGCGCCGCGGTCTTGCGCTCGGAACGGGCGCGGCTCGATCTCGTGCGCCCGGGCATCGCGCTCTTCGGCGTGGAGCCGCAGGCCGGGCTGTGCAAGGAGCTCCGCCCGGTCATGCGCGTTCGCAGCGAAATCGTCGCGCTGCGCGAGCTCCCCGCAGGGGCGAGCGTCGGCTACGGCGGAACCTGGATCGCGCGGCGCCCGAGCCGTATCGCCACCGTGCCCATGGGCTACGCGGACGGGCTCGTGCGCGCGCTCTCGAATCGGGGCGCCCTGCTCGTACGCGGGCGGCGCTGCCCGATCGCGGGCGCCGTCAGCATGGACATGACCATGATCGACGTGACCGAGGTCGAGGGTGTGCGCGTCGGCGACGAGTGCGTCGCGCTGGGCGCGCAGAAGGGTCCGCTCGGGGAGGACAGCATCGGCGCGAGCGAGGTCGCGACCGATCTCGGCACGATCGCGTGGGAAGTCTTGACGAACGTCTCGCGGCGCGTGCCGCGCTTCTATCGCGAGCCGTAACACGACCGTCAGAGCGATCTCCGACCGTGGCGTCAACGGTTCGAGAAACGGTCCGCGGGGCTCACAGCGTCAGGCGCAACGTCGCGCCCGCGCCTTCTTGCGAAACCCAGGGCGAGACACTCGCCTTCGCCTTGTCATCGAGCGGGACGCGCTTCGAACCGACGATGAAGAGCGGGATGCCCGCCGCGAAGAGCGCGATGCCGCCGATCGTGAACCCGTAGATCGTCGGGTCGTAGCCGTCGCAGTCGTTGCGTTCGCGGGGGACGAGGGTGACGGGGTCGTAGTAGTACGGGTCGTTCTTGCAGCTCGTCTTCTGACCGGCGGCGACCGCGGCCACGAGAAGAGCGATCGGCGCGGTCGAAATCATCACGATGCCGGCAGCCATCATGCCGGGCGAGTTGCGCTTGGTCTGGGGCGCCGGAGGAGCTACGGGCGCTGCCGGTTGGACCGGCGCTACCGGCGTCGCCGCGGGAGCCGGAGCCGCAGCGACACCGGCCGCCGGAGGGGCCGCGACCGCAGCCGGCTCGGCCGCCGGAGCCGGTGCGCCCTGAACAGCCGGCGCTGCGGGAGCCGCGGGCGCCGGGCTACCCGGAACGCAGGCGCCCTCTTCGCACACCCGCTCTCCCTTACAGTCGGTATCCTTGGTGCACTGCGCGTGCACGGTTGCACTCGCGGTCAGCACCGCCACCAACGCGAGCGACGCCATCCCGAGCCGTGCCAGCATCACTCGGAAGGTAGCCGGCCAAGGAAGTTCGGACAAGCGGGCCGAGAACCCCGGCGGCTTGGTTTGGAACCTGACACTACTGTCAGAGATTCGTTTTTTCTTCGGGGACTTTGGGCTTCGCAGGGCAGTGCCCATCCCTGCAGTCTTCTGTACGTCTTGCGCCCCTCTCGACCTGAAAAAGCAGCTGGCTTTGGCCTCGCCAGAGCACTCGCGTGGCATCCGGTCTCCGATGCCGATCGTGCTCCAAGACTCTGACAGTAGTGCTAAAGTGCGAGTCGGAAGCTCGCGCCCGCGGAGGTCGGCGTCGCCCAGGGTGAGAGCGTCGCGGTGGGCGCCGGTTCCGTCACGGGCACCTTCTTCGCGCCGATCACGATCAACGGAATTCCCCCGCCGATGAGCCCGATACCGACCATGGTGAGCGCGATGGCAGTGGAACCGTTCCCGCAGTCCTGCGTCTCGCTCGTGACGTCGTACGAGCAGGCGTTCGACATCAGCGCGCTGAAGAACACGATGGGCGCGGCAGACACCAGGACGATGCCGGCGGCCATCATGCCGGGCGAGTTGCGCTTCATCTGAGGCTTCTTCTCCTCGACGGGCGGCGCCGCCGCGGGGGCAGGTGGGGGCGGCGGTGCCGGCGCCGGTGCGGCTGCGGGCGGTGGTGCCGCGGGAGCAGCGGTCGCGGGAGCGGCCGTCGTCGCGGGCGCAGCTCCTTCGGTCGGCGTGGGCTCGGTGGGCCGGGGACCGGCCGCGATGCACTTTCCGGCATCGCAGATGCGCTCCCCCTTGCAATCCGTGTCCTTGGTGCACTGGGCGTGCGCCACGTTCGCCAGCAGGCAGACCAACGCCGCCGCGGCTCCGACCACCCGAAACGACCTCATCCCTCGAAGCGTAGAGGATCCGCGGCAAACCACCAAACCGCCGGCAGAAATGGGCTCGGCTTGCGGCCGTTTCCGGGGAAATCCTTGCGCTCCTAGACCTCCCAAGGAATGCTTCGCGGCCTTTCTGTGCCGAGGAGATTTTAGCTGATGAAGTACGGGCATTTTGATGATGAGGCGCGTGAGTACGTGGTGACGCGCCCCGATACCCCGCGCCCCTGGTCGAACTACCTCGGCACGACCGAGTACGGCGCCATCATCACCAACCACGCCGGTGGTTACAGCTTCTACAAGAGCGCCGCCCAGCACCGCTTCCTGCGCCTCCGCGGCAACTCCGTACCGCTCGATCAGCCCGGCCGCTATTTCTACGTGCGGGACCGCTCGAACGGCGACTACTGGAGCGCGAGCTGGCAACCGGTGGGCAAGCCTCTCGACCGCTACGAGTCCACGTGCCGCCACGGCACCGCCTACACGGTCATCACCTCGAAGTACGACGAGATCGAGACCGAGGCGACGTACTTCGTGCCGCTCGGCCAGACGTTCGAATACTGGCGGCTCCGGGTCACGAACCGCTCGAGCAAGAAACGCAATCTTTCGGTCTACACGTTCTGCGAATTCACGAGCGTCGGCCACCTCTACAACGACCTCGTGAACCTCCAGTACTCCATGTTCGTCAACAAGGCGGACTGGGTGGACGAGATGCTCTCCATCGCCTCGCATCCCTATGAGGCGTTCGATCCGAAGAAGCCGGAGGATCCGGGCCGCTACTGGATGAAGGTCGCCGGCGCGAAGGTGACCGCCATCGAAACCCTGCGTGACAACTTCCTGGGGTTCTACGGCAGCTACGCCAAGCCGGAAGCGCTCGAGACCGGCAAGCTCACGGGCTTCCAGACCGCGGGCGAGAACGTCGTCGGTGTCCAGCAGGTGGACCTCGATCTCGCACCGGGCGAGACGCGCGAGTTCATCGTGATGCTCGGGCTCGGCACGCCCGACTCCCACGGCAAGAAGGCCGTCGCAGAGTTCGGCACGCCCGAGCGTTGCGAGCGGGAGCTCAAAGCGCTCAAGGAGTCGTGGCACTCCCTGCTCGGCGGCGTGCGCGTGAAGACGCCCGACCACGAGTTCGACAGCATGGTGAACGTGTGGAACGCGTACAACGCGCTCGTCACGTACGCCTGGTCGCGCGCCGCTTCGCTCATTTACAACGGCGAGCGCGACGGCCTCGGCTACCGCGACACCGTGCAGGACTTCCTGGGCGTCACGCCGCTGCTCAAGGAGAAGATGCGCGAGCGCCTCGAGCTGATGCTCACGGGCCAGGTCGAGTGCGGCGGCGCGATGCCGCTCGTGAAGCCGTTCACGCACCGCCCCGGCCACGAGCAGACGCCGCCGAAGGAAGAGTTCCGGAGCGACGACGCGCTCTGGCTCTTCAACGCCGTCCCCGCCTGGGTCGCCGAAACCGGAGACATCGACTTCTACAAGAAGGTGCTTCCCTACGCCGATCGCGGCGAGGCCACCGTGCTCGGACACCTGCGCCGCGCCCTCGAATTCAACATCGAGCGCAGCGGCCGCAACGGCCTGCCGAGCGGCCTGGCCGCCGACTGGAACGACTGCTGCAACCTCGGCTACACGGGCGAAAGCGTGATGGTGGCGTTCCAGGTCCGCTACGGCCTGAACGTCTACGCCGAGATCGCCACGCGCCTCGACCTTCCCGCGGAAGCGCGCTGGGCGAACGAGCAGCGCGAAGTCCTCGACAAGGCCATCCAGAAAATCTGCTGGGACGGCGAGTGGTTCATCTGGGCCACCGGCAAGGACGGCACCATCTTCGGCACGAAGAAGATGGACGAGGGCAAGGTCTACATCAACACCCAGGTCTGGGCCGTGATCAGCGGCGCAGCGACGCCGGAGCAGGCGAAGCTCGCGATGAAGTCGATGAAGGACTACTGCGCGACACCGTACGGCCTGATGCTGAGCGCCCCGCCCTTCTCCAAGACCCCGAAGCAGGTCATGGGCGGCGTCGTCTACAACCACGGCATCAAGGAGAACGCCGGCATCTTCAACCACCCGCAGGGCTGGGCGGTGATGGCCGAATGCCAGCTCGGCAACGGCGACCAAGCCTACGAGTATTACCGCGCGTACATGCCGTCCGCGTACAACGATCGCGCGGAAATCCGCCAGATCGAGCCCTACGTCCACAGCCAGACCACCTACGCGAGCGTCAACCCGAACGCCGGCAAATCACGGGTCTCCTGGCTCACGGGCACCGTCTCCTGGAGCTACTTCGTCGCGCTCCAGAGCGTGCTCGGCATTCGCCCGGAGCTCGACGGCCTGCGCATCGACCCGTGCATCCCCTCCACGTGGCCCGGTTACGAAATGGAGCGCGAGTTCCGCGGCAAGCGCATCACCATCAAGGTCACGAACCCGAACAAGAAGTGCCGCGGCGTGAAGAGCCTGAGCGTGAACGGCAAGACCGTCGCCGGGAACCTGCTCCCGCTCGCCGAGCTGAAGGACGGCGCGGTCGTCGAAGCGAAGATCGAAGGCTGAGCGAAGACCCGAGGGCCGAGTGGACTCGAACGAGGGCGCTTGTTCGTCGGCCATTTCGCAGTAGCGCTGGCAGCGAAGCGCGCTTCACCGCGCCTCTCGCTGCCGCTCCTGTTCACGGCCGTTCAATTCGCGGACATCCTCTGGCCGATCTTCATTTTGGTGGGGGTCGAGCACTCGCGCATCGTGCCCGGCCTCATGCCGGCGTCGGTGCTCGACCTCTACGACTTCCCGTACTCGCACAGCCTCGTGATGTCGCTCGTTTGGTCGCTCGCCTGGGGCGCGTGGTTCTTCGCGAAGGGCCGCGTGCGCGACGGCCTGATCGTCGCGGGCTGCGTCTTCAGCCACTTCCTCCTCGACGTCGCGACGCACCGTCCTGACATGCAGCTCGCGCCGGGGAGCGATGTGCGCTGGGGACTCGGGCTCTGGAACAGCGTGCCGCTCACGGTGATCGTCGAATCGCTGCTCTTCGCGGGCGGGCTCTACGTCTACGTGCGCGGGACACGCGCGACAGGGCGCATGGGAACGATCGGGCTCGCGGCGCTCGCGGTCGTGCTCGTGGGCACGTGGCTGAGCGGGATGTTCGGGCCACCGCCGCCCGGAATTCAGGTCGTTGCGGTTTCGATTCTCGTGATGATTCCGATCATCTTGCTGTGGGCGTGGCGGATCGATCGGGCGCGCGTGTCGAACACTAAGTGATGTCATTCGTTCGGCGGACAGGACCCGCTCCGGCCCACGAAAACAGTCCCGCTCGCTCGCCGGATTCACACGTTGCGAAAGG
>DASXWF010000478.1:0-4661 GCA_036503835.1 Polyangiaceae bacterium
GCTCGCGCGAACCCTCCTCCTCTCGGGGCGCAGAAGGTCGCGGCGGCGACGCTCGCGGTGAAGGTCGCGAAGCTCGGCACAGCGAAGATCAATTCTTCGAGGCCGGCGACGAAGGGCGCTACGAAGGCGGACACGCGAGCCTTCCGCCGCCGAGCCACCACGACGAGCCGGAGCTTCCGCCCCGGCCCGTTCGCACGCTCGAGCAGGAGGAGCGGCGAGCTCGCTTCATCCGCTGGGTCGTGCTCGCCATGGGCTTCGGCATCGCGATGTCGGTGATGGGCGTGATCCTGCAGCGCATCGCCCCGCCGCCGGTGGAGGAGGCGCCCGTCATCGCGGCACCGCCCGCTCCGCCGCCGGCGCCCACCCCCGAGGCGCAAGCGGTCACCGCGGAGCCGGCGGTTCCGGTCCCGCCTCCGCCGGCCGTCACCGAGCCGCCTCCTGCCCAGCCGGAGACACCCCCGGCCGCGGCGACACCAGAGCCCGCTCCGCCGAAGCCCGCGCCGGTTGCTCCTCCCGCCGCTGCGAAGCCCGAGCCCGCTCCGCCGAAGCCGGCCGCGGCGACTCCCGGACCGGCCGCCAAGCCCGGCTCCAGGCCTGCTGCTGCCACGCCGAAGCCCGCGCTGCCCCCGGCCAAGGCTTCTCCCGCGCCGCCGCCTCCTCCCGCACCGGTCAATACCGGTACGGCGTCGTTCCCGGTCGACTGAGCGGACCGCGGGCACGCGGCGCCGGCTCGCTCTCAGTGAGCGGCGGCGAGCTCGAGCTCGCGCGTGGCGCCGTCGTCGACGCGCCGCGTGCTCGGACTGGAAGCGAACGGCGGGGCGAGGCGCGCCAGGCGACGCGGCCGAGGCGCGTCCGGTCCCGGCACGGCGGCGCGCTCGCGCGCGTCATCGGGAGCGCGGACGGCGAGCCCGTCCGTCGCCGGGGCGCAGGCGCTCGCGAGCGCGACGATCAAGCACAACCTCGGCATGCCCGCGAGGGTAGTGCGCGCGCCGGCGCTGGCCCAGAAACCGGCGGCAGGCCGACGTCACTCGCGCAGGAAGCGCACGAGGGTCTCCGATAGCTGCTCGGGGCGTTCCTCCTGAGGGGCGTGACCGGCCTCGAGCAGCTCGAGCCCGGCGTTCGGAATCTCACGCGCCAGACGCCGCCCGAGCCGGACGGGCACGACGCGATCGGCGCTGCCCCAGACGACGAGCGTGGGTGCGCGCACTCCGAGTGTCTTGGCCGCAAGCGGGCGAGGGTCGTCGGCGGCCGCGCGCAGGGCCTCGAGAGCGCTGCCGCGCGCGAGCGGTTCCGTGAAGGCCTCGTAGTAGGCGTCGACGCGCGCCGGGTCGATCTCGGCGCGGCTCGAGAGCAGCCGCTCGCGGAAAAATGCCCCGAACACGCCGCGGCCCCAGAGCTGCTTCAGCACGAAGCCGCCCACGACCGGCGTGAGCCCGAGTCGCCCGTACACCCCGAGGTGCGGCGCCTCGCAGAGCGCGTCGATCAGCACGAGCTTCGAGACGAGCTCCGGGTGCCGCGCCGCGAGCGCGAGCGCCACGGCGCCCCCCAGGCATTGACCCACCACGTTCGCGCGCCCGAGCTCGAGCGCCGCGTACAGGTCGGCGATGGCCTCAACGAACGCCTCGATCCGATACGAGAACCGGCTCGGGTGTGGCTTTTCGCTCGCGCAGAACCCGGGCAGGTCGGGCGTCACCACCCGGTGGGCCGGCGCGAGCGCCTCGCGCACGGGACCCCACGTGCTGTGATCGAGGAACAGGCCGTGCAGCAGGATCACGCTCGGACCGCTGCCCGACTCCACCACCCGCACGCGGACGCCGCTCGCCGTCACGTCCCGATGTTCCACTGCCACGGGGCGGAGCCTACACCGGGGGCGCCACCCCGGCCCGGCCGCCATGGACGACGAATGGGCTCCATGGACAACCGAGCTGACATGACGATCAATGTCCTACCCAGCGGCGCGCGCCGCGTCCATGGAGCTCCATGAGAAATACTGCAAATTTTCTGCGGCCTCCGCTTTGGTGACTCCACTCAATAGATTATATTCCGCCTCACCTTCGGGATCCGCCGGACCCGAAACCCCCTGGAACGACCCGTGCTGGACGAGCGGACCCTCAGCAACATCGAGAAACAGAGCCCGGCCGGGCTGACCTCGGCCGAGATCCTCGATCTGTTCGCGCGGCACGCGATCCCCCTGAGCGAGGCGACGCTCCGCAAATACGTCCAGCTCGGCCTCTTGCCGCGCAGCATCCGCGTGGGACGGAAGGGCAAGCATCAGGGGTCGCAGGGAGTCTACCCGGTCAACGTCGTGCGCCAGATTCTGACGATCAAGCGCATGATGGCCGAAGACTTCACCATCGAGCGCATCCAGCGCGAGTTCTTGTTCATCCGCAACGACGTCGTGGAGCTCGAGCGCACGCTGACCGAGATCTTCGACAAGCTCGAGCAGGCGATGAGAGAGCGGCGCGGCGACGCCGGAACGCAGGCGATGCAGCGCGACGTGGTCGGCGCGCGCACGATCAGCAGGGATCTGGTGGCCCGTCTCGAGGCCATCGAAGGCAAGTTGGGATCAAGAACGAAGATGGAGAAGCTCACGGCGTCCTGAGGCAGAAGGTCTCAGTACGACGGGGCCGCCGCCCGGAACAGGCGGCCCCACTCGCAGTCGAAATCCCCCAAAAACCGCAAAGAAATCGCGAAATTCACGGCCGGTCCGTGCTTTTCGCGAAACGGTGACGGGACGACGGCTCGAGTGACGGCGGTGCCGGACGCAGCGGTGGACTGTCCGCTGTGACCGAGGATCGTGCGGGCATATCAGCAAACGCGCAAGCGGAGGCAGCCCAGATGAATCAAGACGATCGCGGCAACACGGACAGCGGGGGAATCGACACGGTGGAGCTTGCCAGCGAGCTCCAGACCGAGGGCGCCACGGCGCTCGAACCCGCGCCGATGACGCGCGAACAACGCCGGTCGCG
The DNA here is from genome assembly GCA_036503835.1 of Polyangiaceae bacterium. Taxonomy (GTDB): domain Bacteria; phylum Myxococcota_A; class Polyangia; order Polyangiales; family Polyangiaceae; genus PMG-095. The sequence continues at coordinate 2,970 of DASXWF010000478.1, forward strand.
GCGCAAGCGCGACGTGCGCGCGCGCACGATCAGCGTCAAGCGCATGACCAAGCGCGAGCTCGAGATTGGACGGCTGCTCTATCCGGAGAGTGATTACGAGAAGCCGCGCTCGCGCGCGGAGTGCACGGAGGGCCCGCGGCCGTGCCCGTACGTCTCGTGCAAGCACCATCTCTACATCGACGTCTCGGCGCGGACGGGCGCGATCAAGCTCAACTTCCCCGATCTCGAGGTCTGGGATCTCGGCGAATCGTGCGCGCTCGACGTCGCGGATCGCGGCGGGACCACGCTCGAGGACGTGGGCGCGATCATGAACCTCACGCGGGAACGCATCCGCCAGGTCGAAGTGAAGGCCCTGGCCAAGCTCGAGGCGCTTCGCGACATGTCGGCGCTGCGCGACTTCGTGGACGAGGGCCCGGTCGGAAAGCGGCGCTTGCCCCGGCTCTCCAAGCAGGATCTCGCCGGCCCCGCCTTCCGCGAGGAAGACGAGGACGAGGAAGAGGCCGAGCTCGACAAGGCCGACGCGCTCGACAAGGCCGAGTCGCTGGACGCCGATCTCGCGGAATTCCCGACGCTCGACGCCTGACGTTGCGCGGGACGCCGGACGTTGCGGGGGGTCAGCCCCGCAGCGCCGCGAGCGCGCGCAGGAAGTTGCCGCCGAGCGCGCGTTCCACCGCCCGTTCGGGCCAGTTTCGACGCAGCATCGCCTCGACGAGCCGCGGCAGCTCGAGACAGGTCGGCATGTCGCGCGGCGTGACGATCGCGCCGTCCCAGTCGCTGCCGAGCGCGGGCGTCTCCTCGCCGGCCACGTTGCGCACGTGCTCGAGGTGGCGAACGATGCTCTCCACGCGCCCGCCGAGCAGCCGGTCGCCGAGAAACGGCGCGTGATACATGATGCCGACGACGCCGCCCGTCTCCGCGACGGCGCGGAGTTGCTCGTCGTCGACGTTGCGCCAGTGCTGGTGCACGCCCGCGACGCCCGTGTGCGTCACGGCGAGCGGCCGCGTGCGATCGTGAGCGCGCACGGCGTCCCAGAACGTCTCGCGGCTGGCGTGCGCCAGGTCGACGAAAATGCGCTTCTCGTCCAGCTTCTCGACCAGCTCCTGGCCGCGCCGCGCGAGCCCGCCGCCCGCGAGCGAACCGAGCGGCGAGCTCGTCACGCCGAGCTCCGAATTCGAGAGATGGACGAGCGTGACCCGGAGCAGGAGCCCTTCGGGCAACCGATCGAGCACGTCGAGATCGGCGTCGATCGCGTTGCCGCCCTGAACGCCGATGAACGCCGCGTGCTTGCCGGCGCTGCGCGCGGCGCGGTACTCGCCGAGATTGCGCGCGATGGCCACGTCGTCCGGCTCGGTCGCGAGCTCGCGCTCGAGCTCGCCGACGTTGCGCTCGAACGTCGCGAGCCTGTCGGGCCCGTCACGCAGCGGATTGGTGGTGACCACCCAGGTCGCCCCCGCGATCTGCGCCTCGCGCAGGCGCGGCAGGTCCGCGTGTCCGAACGCCACGCCGCGCACGGGGAACCAGGGATCGCGCCGCCGCGTCACCACGCGCCCGAGGACGCGCCGCCAGATGAACGAATCGAGGTGCAGATCGATCACGTCGCTCGCGAGATAGAGATCCACCGCAGAGCGGGAAATGCCGAGCGACTTCGCCCAGGCTCCGGGATCGCGGCGGTGATCGATCCAGGCGTCCATG
>DASXWF010000479.1:0-3711 GCA_036503835.1 Polyangiaceae bacterium
CAGGTGCACGTCGAGCGCGCCGCACGGATCGAGCCCGGCGCCGGCGCGGCGCGCGAGCTCGCCGCGCTCCACCGCCGCAGGTCGCTCTCGTGTCCCGGAGAGACCGAAGAACTCCTCGCGGCTCGCCGTGAAGGCGTGCACGGGTCGCGTGGCGCCCCAGAAGGCCGCTCCTTCCGGGAAGATCGAGAACGGGTTCTGCGCGAAGAGCACGCTGCTCTCGGCGTCCCAGCTGGTCACGACCGACAGGCGCGTGGTGTCGCGGCTCGTCCCGAGCACCCACTCCACGACGCCGAACAGGGAGAGCCGCCGGGTGCGGGGTCCGTGGTTCGTCACGCGCAGGCGCCAGAATTTGACCGGATCGCTTGCGCTCACGAACGTCGTGAGGGTGTGCTGGAGCTCCGAGCGCACGTGCTCGAAGCGCGTGTAACCCTGGGCGTGGCTGACGAGGTACTCCGCGCCGTGGCTCGCGGGCTCCGGCGTCGCGGACCAGAGCGAGCCGTCCTCGTCGTCTCGCACGTACACGATCTCGCCCGAAGGGTCGCCGACGGCGTCGTTGCTCCAGGGCGTGAGCCGGTGGCGCTGGCTGTTCTCGAACCAGGTGAAGCTCGAGCCGCGCTCGGACACGACCGAGCCGAAGCGCGCGTTCGCCATGACGTTGCACCACGGCATGGGCGTGTGAACGCCGGGCTCGAGCGGCAGCACGTACTCGCCGTTCGGCCCGAACCCGCCGAAGCCGTTGTCGAAGGCGAGCTCGGGGCGGGGCCGGGGCGGCGGGAGTTGACGGGCCGTCTCGGCCTTCGGTACGCGCCGCAGCGGCTGTTCGAGGGCGCGCCGGCGCGCGGCCGCGGCCTTGCCGAGCTGGCGCGCGAGCGAACCGCCCGAAGCGGTGAGCACGACGCGCGCCGCGGAGAGCAGGAGCTGGCGATCCACCGGCGGGAGCTGTTCGGCCCGGCGCAAGAAGACTCCGCCGGGCTGATCGATCTGTCCCTCGGGGTGGTTCGAACGAATCAGATCGAGCGCGGACTCCTGCCGTGGCTGCAGGTAGCCGCCCGGCTCTTCGTTCAAGAGCACGAAGTCGACGGCCACGCCGTTCACGCGCCAGTATTCGTGCGCGAGCAGCAGCTCGCGGCACACGTCGCCGAAGTCGGGCTGATCGAGGCGCAAGAGCAGGATCGGCAAATCGCCCGAGATGCCGCGCGCCCAGAGCGCTTCGCGACCGCGGCCTTGCAACGAGGCGGGGTCGAGCTTGGCGCGCAGAGCCCCCTGCGGGAACAGCACCGCCGAGAGCAGCCGCTGGAAGCGGTGCGCCTGGGTGGCGCTGATGCCGAGGTGTCGGAGCTCGACGCGAGCGTCGGCCCAGCCGAGCTCGAACGCGCGTGGAATGCCGGCGGGCGCGCCGTAAATCTCCGCCAGGTGCAGCGCTTCCTCGCGGGAGTGGGCGAGCGCGGTCGTGAGCGCGATGCGTACCTTGTGCCCCGGCATGAGGCGCGTCCTGCGCTGCAGCACGAACGCCGGGTCGAGCACGGCCCCGGTCTTCCGCGCGAGCTTCGTCCCGGGCTCGAGCCCGGCCGGCCGCGCCAGGCTTCCACCGCGCCCGATGAACTCCGCGCGCGAGGTGTCGTAGTCGAGCTCGTCGAAGCTGCCCTCTTCGGGCGCGAACACCTGCACGACCCAGACTTCGTCCTCGGACGCGGATCGGCGGCGGCGCCTGGCGAGCAGCGCGCCGTGGCTCGGCACCCACTCGGTCTCGATGAACATGCTCGAAAAGGCGCGGTGCGCGATGTCCGCCTGGCGGCGCGCCAGCACGAGCTCCGTGTAGGCCGTGAGCTCGAGCTCGATTGGACGCGTGCCGTGATTGGTGAGCGTGACGCGCCGCACCTCCGCGGGGTTCTCGGGCGAGGGTACGATCTCCGTCACGCTCTCGATGTCGCCGTCTCTCCGCTGCAAGCAGACGCGATCGATGCTGAACGCCGCCTCGTACGCGTCGGGCTGCGTGCGCGTCGGGTGGAAGCCCGCCGACCACAGCTTGTTCGTCACGAGGTTCCGCACGTAGACGTAGATGCCGCCCGCGTCGAAGACCGCGTCTTCACGGAAGCGGTTCACGTCGAGCCCCTTCCAGGTGAGCGCGCCGCTGCCGGTCACGCCGACGAGCGTCGAGAGCTCGCCGTGTCCGAGCAGGTGCACGCGCGGGGGATCGTTCGCGGCGAGCGGGACGTGCTCCTGCTCGTCGAAGTCGGGCGCCGTCGCGGGCGGCGCCGTGATGGCCGCGACCGAGACGTCGACCGGCGGCGCGCGCACGGGAATGCGCTCTTCGAGCAGGAGCTCGCTCGCCTTCACGCGCAAATCGGCGTGGAAGCGCTCCTGCATGATGCCGTCGTGCAGCACGTTGTCGAGCGCGACCAGCGTCATGCCGTGGTGGTGCGCCATGAACGTCTTCACGATCACGCCGTCCCGTCCGGCCGGCACGCGCGTCGGCGAGTAGTCGATCGCTTCGTAGTAGCCGTACGGACCCTCGAGACCCCGGCGCGAGAGCGCGCGCAGGTTCTGAACGGCCCGCGCCGGATCGACGAGCGAGGCGAGCGCGGTCGCGTACGGCGCGACCACGAGATCCTCGCCGAGGCCCGGCTTGAGCCCCAGCCCGGGCGCGCCGAACGCCCGGTATTGATAGGTCATCTCCAGGTCCATCACGTTGAACGCGGACTCGGAGATGCCCCAGGGCACGCGCTTCTGCCGGCCGTACTCGCGCTGGCGCTGCACGGCGGACTCGCAGGCTTCGGTGAGCAGCGTGTTCGGATTGCTCTTCGTGACGAGCAGCGGCATCAGGTACTCGAACATCGAGCCGCTCCAGGAGAGCAGCGAGAAGCGCGAGCGCGAGCGGGCGCGCGGCCGCCCGAGCCGAAACCAGTGCTCCTGCGGCGCGTCGCCCTTGGCGATCGCGACCAGGCTCGCCAGGCGGGCCTCCGAGGCGATGAGGTCGTAGTAGGACGGGTCGAGGCGCGCGTTTCCGACGTTGTAGCCGGTGACGAAGAGCTCGCGCGTCTCGTCGAAGAGAAAGCGGAAGTTCATGCCGTCCGCGAGCGTCACGGCGCGCTGTCCGATCCGTTCGAGGGCCGCCACGAGCTCGCGGCTGGCCTCGCGCGCGCGGCGCAGGTTCGCGCGCAGCTCGATCAGGTAGCCCGCCGAGCGGATCCGGTCGCCGTGCGGGATCTCGGCCTTCACGAGCTCGTGATCGACGGCGAGCAGGGCCGCCTCGAGGCGTTCGAAATTCTCGACCAACAGGGCCGGCGCGTTCGCTCGGTCGATTTCGGAGACCAGGCGCTGCCACTGCTCGGCGAGCGGCGCCTGCGCGAGCGCGTCCGGCGCCTGCTCGAGGAACTCCCAGTGCGGCGCCCAGCTCGCGCTCGCCTTGATCCAGGCTCGCGCGCAGCTCTCGGCGCGCTCGAGCCAGTGAGCCACTTCATTGCTCGCTCGGGCATTGCTGCTCGAGAGGCGAGCGCCCGCGATGAGCTCAGCCGATTTGGCGAGCCAGTCGAGCCCCTTGCGCGGGTCGTCGCCGGCGATGCGCGTCGCGGCCTCGAGGCAGCGCAGGATGCGCTCGAGCTCGTCCGGGTGCTTCGGGGCTTCGTCGACCGAGCGTGACGCTGCGACTGCGAGCTCGACCGCGTCGAGGACCGCGTGGAGCGCGCGGCCCGCAGGCGCCGGGGAGCGGCC
>DASXWF010000480.1:0-7551 GCA_036503835.1 Polyangiaceae bacterium
TTTCGGTGCGGTCCCCATCTCCAATCCCTCTCCCTGTGGCTCTGGTGTCGGCGCCGTTGAGCGCTCGGGCCGGAGTCTAGAACGACTCGGACGCCCGTCGCCATGGTGCATAGTTTTTGAAAAATTGCGCCGAGAAGAGCAGCGGAACGAGGGCTCCGGGTCCTCCGGAGCCCGAAAATGGCTCGAAACGGAGGGTCGCCGCGCGTAGTAAGATTCGCGGCGTGTCACTGACAGCCGAAACCCTGAGCGCCGAGCTCGAGCGTCTCTGTGATCTCGTAGAGCTCGAACAGCTCTCCAATTCCGTGCTCGGCCTGGAACCGAGCGCCGTGGGCGGAGCCGGTGCGAAGGCCTCGTTTGCCCGCTCGCTCGCGGAGCGCTGCGTCGAACGCGAAGCCGTCGAGGCTTTGTTCGATGCGCTCTCGGCGACGCGCCGCGACGAGGTGGTCACGCTCCGTCAGGCGAACGGTCGCGTGGCGCCGGCTTCCGAAACGGCGCTGCAAAGCGCCGGCTACACGCTGGTCGCGGAGGTCGGTCACGGCACGCACGGTGTCGTGCACCGCGCGTACCACGAAGGCGACCTCGTGCGCCTCAAGGTCGTGGGCGGCGCGAGCCGCGCGGACGCGCAACGCTTCCTCGTCGCGACCCGGCTCGTCGCGTCGGTGATGCATCCGGCGTTGCCCGAAGCGGTCGTGGCGCAGGAGATCGGCGGATCGTTCGTCGTCGCGCACCCGTTCCAGGAAGGCGAGACGCTGCGCGCGATGCTCAAGCGCACCGGCCCGCGCCACGCCAACGAGCTCTTGCCGCTCCTGCACGCGCTGGCGGAGCCGCTCGCCGCGCTCCACGATCGCCGCCTCGCTCACGGCGCGCTGCACCTCGGCAACGTGCTCGTCGTGGATGCCCAGCAGGGTTCGCCGCGCGTGCTCCTTCTGGACGCCGGCGCGCACCTCCTGCGCTCCAGCATTCCGCAGGTCTCGGGCAGCCACGAGCAGAGCTGGCTCTCGGGAACCGCCCCGGAAACGCTGCGCGGCAAGGGCGTCGAGCCGGCGAGCGACGTCTACGCGTTCGGCGTGATCGTCTATCAGCTGCTCACCGGCAAGGATCCGTTCACGGGCTCGAGCGCGGCGGACGTGGCGGTCGCGCACTTGATGGAGACGCCCGAGCCGCTTTCGTTCGCTGCGCCGCGCGGTGCGAGCCCGGACATCGACGCCTTCGTGCAGTCGTTGCTCGAGCGCGAGCCGGGGGCGCGGCCCCGCGACGGCAGCGAGCTCTTGGAGTCGATCCGGCGCGTCTGGCGCGCCTCGACGCGCCCGCCGAGCTGGGTGAGCGACGATCGCCTCGAAGGGCGCTTCGCCATCCTCGCCGAGAATCCGCTCGACGACGCCGAGGCGGCGGCCCTGGAAGCGAGCGTCGATCTCGGCGCCGACGCGGAGCGCGTGGCGCAGGGGTTCTGCGACGCCGTGAACGTGATCGAAGAGCGCGGCGCGCCGGGCGCCGATCGCGCGGTCCCGCGCCTGCTCACGCGCGCCGCGCGCCTGTTCGAAACCGCCGGCAAGCTCGAGTCGTCCGAGGGCCTGTACGAGCGGCTGGTCGAGCTCGGTCCCGACGACGCGTCGAGCTTCGCGGCGCTGGTGCGGCTGCGCAAGCGCTTGAAGAAGCACGAGGCGCTGGTCGAGATGTTTCTCGAACGCAGCGAGGTGGCGAAGTCCGCGAGCGAGCGCGCGCAGTGCTACGCCGAGATCGGCGAGCTCTACACGAACGAGCTCGCCGACAAGGATCAGGCGGTGGTCGCCTTCGCGCAGGCCTTCTGCGAGGATCCGCTGGGCGAGGAGCGAGCGCGCGCGGTCGAGCGCGCCGCCGGGATGAACGTCGCGGCCTGGACGGACGTGCTGGAACGCTGCGCCGCCGCGGTTCAGGGCAACCTGCCCGAGGACGCGCGCGCCGCGCTGCTCCTGCGCGCCTCGGCCTGGTACGGCTCGAAGCTCTCGCGTCCGGACATGACGCTGCAGCTCCTGAACGCGGTGCTCGCGCGCGATCCGAGCAGCGACGCCGCGCTCGCCGCGCTGTCCGACCTCTACCGGCGCTCGCAGCAGTGGGCGGAGCTCGCCCAGGTGCTGGTCCGACGGGCGGAGATCGCGGCGCCGCGTCTGGCGCGCGATCTGCGCGCCGAGGCCGCGGAGGTGTTCACGAACCGCCTGAGCAACGCGAGCGGCGCGGAAGAGCTGTTCGCCGCGGTGCTCGCCGAGGATCCGACGCATCCGAAGGCCGCCGACGGGCTCGCGGCGCTGCGCCGCGCGCGCGGGGACCAGAAGGGGGCGCTCGAGCTGCTCGAGAAGAAGGCCCTCGCGTTCGCGGGCGACGAGCGCGCGCGGCAGATTCTCGTGATCGCCGACGCCTGGGAGACCGAGCTCGACCAGCTCGACGTGGCCGAGCGCCTGTATCGCAACGTGCTGAGGGACGATCCGAAGCACGCGGACGCGCTGCGCGGGCTCGATCGCGTCTTGAATCGCAGCGGGCGCTACCGCGAGCTCGTCGACGTACTGAAGCTCGAGATCGAGATCGCGGTCACCCCGCGTCAGAAGATCGGATTTTACGAGCGTCTCGCCGGCATCTACGACGAGGAGTACCTGGATCCGGCGCTGGCGGCCGAGGCGCTCGAGCAGGTGCTGGCGGTCGACCCCGCGCGCGCGAGCGCAGCCGCCGAGCTCGCGCGCCATTACCGGCGTCTCGAGCGCTGGAACGATCTCCGGGATTTCTACCAGGCGCAGATCGAGAAGACGCCCGACAAGGAGTGGAAGATCCAGGCCGGGCTCGCGCTCGCGCGGCTGTTCGACGAGCGGCTCGGGCTTCTGGGCCGCGCCATCGAGGAGCTCGAGCGCGTGCTCGAGGCGGCGCCCGAGCATCAGGGCGCGCTCGCGGCGCTGGCGGGGCTGCGCGCGCGCATGGGGGATTCCCAGAACGCGCTCGCGGCGATCGAACGCCTGGCCGAGGCGGCTTCGACGCCGGCCGAACGTGCCGAACACTACGTGCGCGCCGCGGACCTCTTGCGGGAGCAGGGCGATCACAACTCCGCGATCCGCGAGCTGAAGCGCGCGCTCGACGCCGTACCGGAACACCCGCTCGCCGCGAAGAAGTTGATCGACGCGTACGTCAACGTCGGACACCACTCGGCCGCCGTGGAGCTGCTGGAGGAGCGTCTGGGCGCGACCAAGGGTGACCGCGCCCGAGCCGGCGTGGCGGGACAGATCGCGATGGTCTGCCACCGCTACCTCTCCGACAACGAGCGCGCGCTCGCCATGGCGCAGATGGCGCTGCACCTCGATCCGACCAACCTCGACGCGCTGCGCGTTCAGGGCCGCGTCGCCTACGCCGAGAAACGCTTCGTCGAAGCGGCGAAACGCCTGGAGTCCGTCGTGAACCAGGCCGAGCAGCTGCCCGAGGACGAGGTGGCCGAGACGGTGTTCGCGTACGTGGACTCTCTCTCCAAGTCGGGAGCGCACGAGAAGGCCCTCGCCGCCGCCGACCAGTACCTCGACGCGATCGCGTCGAGCGCGAGCTACCTCCTGCCGCTCTGCGAGATCAGCGCCGAGCACGGGTCGGCGCAGCGCACCGCGGAGCTTTCGCGCCGCTTGCTCGACGACCACGCCGAGTTGCTCGAGGCCGCCGAAGAGGCGCTCGGCCGCCGCTTCCTCGGGCGTGCTCTGCAGAAGCTCGGCCGCGCGCAGCAGGCGCTCGCCGAGCTCGATCGCTCCGCGCGCCTCGATCCCGAAGCGCGTCCGACCCTGCGTGCGCTCGCCGACGTTCACATCGACCTCGGTGACGCGCAGCGCGCGATCGAGATCCGGCGCCGGGAGATCGAGCTGGCCGAGGGCAGCGAGCGCGTGGCGCTGCTCGTGGAGCTCGGCGAGATCGTCGCCGGCAAGCTGAAGGACAACGACTACGCGGCGCGTTGCTTCCTGCTCGCGCTCGACGAAGCGCCGAACGACCGCAAGATCCTGGCGCGCCTGATGCAGCTCTTCAGCGCGGAGAAGGACTGGTCGCGCCTGCTGGAAGTCGTGGTGCGCCTGGCGGAGCTCGTGGACGAGCCCGAGCAGAAGGCCAAGTACCTGCACACGGCGGCGATGGTCGCGGCGCGCGAGATCGGCGATCCGGATCAGGCGCTCGGGTTGCTGGACGCGGCGCTCGACGCCGATCCGACGCACGAAGGAGCGACGACCGAGGCGCTCGCGATCCGCCGCCGCCTCGCCGACTGGAACGGCATCAAGGAGCTCCTGAAGCGCCGCGCCCAGCAGCTCGCGGCGGCGGGCCGCAACAAGGAGCTGATGACGACGCTCGACGAGCTCGGCGAGACGTACGAGCGGCTCGGCAGCATCGAGCAAGCGGCGCGCGTCTACGAATCGGCGCTCGACGTCGAACCGGACGGCGTGCGCTGGCTCGAGCGGCTGGCGCGCGTGTACTCGACCGACCCCGACTTCGCGGAACAGGCGCAGGAAGCGCTGGTGCTCTGGATCGAGCTCGATCCGTACCGGCCCGACCCGTACCAGCTCTTGCGCCGCGTCCACACGCAGGTTCGCTACGCCGACGGCGCCTGGCTCGCCTGCCAGGCGCTCACCGTGCTCGGGCAGGCGGCGCCCGACGAATCGCGCTTCTACGCTCGGTTCCGCGGGAGCGAGCTCGTGACGGCGCGCCGCCGGCTCTCGCCGGAGGAGTGGATGGAGCTCGTGATGCCGGAGGACGGCGAGCCGCTCATCACCTCGCTCTTCTCGCTGATCCAGCCGTACGTGCTCGCCGCCCGCGGCCGCCCGGAGAGCGCCTACGGCCTCGCCGTCGAGGATGAGCTCGACATGGAGCGCTACCCGTACGGAATGGTCTACGCGCTCTACCACGGCTCGCAGATCGTGCCTGCCGACGAGCCGCGCATCTTCCAGCGGCAGTCCGATCCTTCCCGCGTCACGCCGCTCGCGACGTCCTCACCGGCGATCGTCCTCGGCAAGGCCGCGTTCGCGGAGGGCATGGGCCCGCTCGAGTCCGCGTTCATCGCGGGGCAGGAGCTCGCCCACTCGCTACCCGGCATGCGCCTGCGCACGCTGCTCCCGAATCTCACCGCGCTCAAGAGCTGGCTGCTCGGCGCCGTGCGGCTTCTCAAACCGAATTTTCCCGTCGCCGCGGAGCTCGACGCCGCGGTCGGCGAGGCGGCCGCCGTGCTGCGCGAGGCCGCGACCGGCGAATACCGCGAGCACCTGATTCACACCGTGTCGAAGCTCCTGCAGGACGGCGCGGCGCTCGACTTGAAGAAGTGGGTGCGCGCCGTGGATCAGTCCGCGGATCGTGCGGGGCTGATCCTGTGTGGCGACCTGGACGTGAGCGCGAACCTGATTCGCTCGGAGCCGGCTCGCGCAGGTTCGGCGGACGCCGTGGCTCGGGCGCGCGACCTGCTTCTCTATTCGGTCTCCCCGAAGTACGGCAAAGTGCGCGAGCGTCTCGGAATCACGGTCGACGCCTGAGAAACTCGCGATCACGGTCGCGCGGCGGATCTTCGGCCGGAAGGCCGTTTGCCGCGCCTCGTGTTCGAACGCTTCTGGACCGCCTCGCGCTTGAACGCTGCTAGGGGGTGGTCTAGGTAAGCTACCCCTGAGTCTTCTTACGAAGGCCTAGAAGGGCGTGCGAGGCTGTCCGCGGAAGCTTTGTATTTAGGGTGCACGATGAACCGAAAGAAATTGGTCGGAGTTGGGTCGGGGGTTTTCGTCGCCACGCTGGCGAAGTCGTTGCTCGCTCAGCAACCGGCGGCCGCTCCGCCACCCGCGCCCGCGCCGGCTCCCGCGGCGGCGCCGGCTCCCGCGCCGGCGCCCGCGCCCGCGGCTCCGCCACCGTCGTCAGGTGCGTCGGCATCGGGTTCCGTCTCGTTCGACTCCAGCGATGGTGCGAGCGGCGGCGCCGAGGACGACGCCTGGACCAGGGCTGACGACGATTCGCGCTTCGAGCCGAAGCCGATGCAGTTCGAGTTCGGCCTGATCTTCGGCCTCATGTTCCCGTCGAAGAATCACAACATCCGCGCGGACGGCGCGCGCCCCGAATCCTACGCGAGCGTCGCCCCCGAGTTCGCGATGCGCGCGTCGTTTCTGCCGATCAAGTACGTGGGCGCGGAGTTCGAAGGTGCGTGGCTTCCGACCAGCACCGAGAACGACAGCACCGCGTCCCTGTTCGCGGGCCGCGCGCAGCTGATCGGTCAGCTCCCGATCGGTCGCATCACGCCGTTCGCGGTGTTCGGCGGCGGCGCCATCGGCGGCGGCAGCAGCCCGATGGGCACCGATACGGACCCGGCGATCCACTTCGGTCTCGGCGCCAAGTACGCGCTCACCGAGGGCTTCGGAGTGCGCCTCGACGTGCGCGACAACCTCTCGCAGAAGATCGGTTCGGCGAGCGAGGAAGTGGAGGACGGGACCCTCACGAGCCACTGGGAGGTTCAGCTCAGCGCCACGTTCGCGCTCTCGATGCGCGGCGAGGAGAAGAAGTGCGAGGGACCCCAGGACAGCGACCGCGACGGGTTCATCGATCCGAACGACAAGTGTCCCTCGCAGCCCGGCATCGCGCCCGACGGCTGTCCCGACAAGGACAGCGATCACGACACCGTGCTCGACTCGAAGGACGCCTGTCCGACCGAGCCGGGCCCGCCCGAGAAGGGCGGCTGTCCGGTGCGCGACACCGACAAGGACGGCGTCCCCGACGAGTTCGACAAGTGCCCGACGGAGCCCGGGCCGCTCAACGGTTGCCCCGATCTCGACGCCGACAAGGACGGCGTGAACCTGCCGGACGACAAGTGCCCCGACAAGGCCGAGGTCAAGAACGGCTTCGACGACGAGGACGGCTGCCCCGACGAGATCCCCGAAAAAATCCGTAAGTTCACGGGTGTGATCAAGGGCATCGAGTTCGACACCGGCAAGGACACCATCCGCCCGGTTTCCGAGGGCGTGCTGAACGGCGCCCTGATCGTGCTTCAGGAGTACCCGAAGACGCGCATCGAGATCTCGGGCCACACCGACAACGTCGGCACGCGCGAGAACAACGTCGACCTTTCGAAGCGCCGGGCCGAATCGGTGAAAAACTGGTTTGCGGGCAAAGGAATCGACGGCAAGCGCATCGAAACGCGCGGCGCCGGACCGGACGAGCCGATCGCGGACAACAAGGGTCCCGACGGCCGGCAGAAGAACCGGCGCATCGAATTCAAGCTGCTGCAGTAAAGCTCGGGTAGAAGAGCCGGCGGGGGCGCCCGAGGCGTTCCCCGCCCCGAATCTCACGCGCGGAACCATTCCGCGCCTGCCTTGTCTGAACGGCCATGTCTCGCCTGCTCTTGCTCGTGGTTCTGGTTCTGACCGGCTGCGCGGCTGCGCCTCCGGCTCCCGCCGCAGCGCCGGTCGCGCCGCGCCCCGCGGCTTCCACGCCGGCCCCGGCAGCGAGCGCGGAGCAGCCGAAGCCCGTCGTCCCGGCCGCGGTCCCACCGGCGCCCGCCGAGTGCGCGCGGCTCGTCGCCCACCCGACCAGCGGCTGCGCCTCCGC
>DASXWF010000481.1:0-2989 GCA_036503835.1 Polyangiaceae bacterium
GGATGTAGCCGTGGAACACGCTCGTGTTCGCATCGCGCGGATGCGCTTCTGTCGCGAAGAAGTCGATGCGATCGACGCCGTTACCCCAGAACTTGTAGTAGCCCGCGTTGTAGCCCTGCTGCGGGCTCGACGTGAGGCGCCCGCGGTAGGTCCAGGTGGCGCCCTCGTCCTCGGAGACCAGGATGCCGGGGCTGGTCTGGATCGAGCGAACGAAGTTGTAGTACCGGCCCTCGGAGCTCATCTTCCAGACGTTGTTGTAGGTGACGTAGCTCATGCTGTTGTTGTTGGGGTTGACCCAGGGACAACCCGCCCACGGGTACGTCACCTGCTCGCCCCAGGCGCCGTTCCCGTAGTTGCGCCAGTAGCTGTTGCACTCCTTGTTGTGGTGCGCCCAGGCGACGAAGTATTCGCCGGGAGCCTTGACCACGATGCCGCCGTTGTTGTGATCGTCGGAGTAGCTCAGCGTGCCGAGCTCCGTCTTGGCGTTTTGGCCCGTTTCCAGGTCGTGAATCACCGCCTCGATGCGATTGTTCGTGGATTCGCTCGATGCGCTCGACGCAGCGGAGCTCACGATGAGCTTGCCGGCGTCCACATCCACCACGACCCGCTCGTCGTTGTACCAAGTCCAGCCGCCGTTCTCGTTGAAGACGGTGACGTCGGCGCTGGTCCAACCGTCGGGGAAGGAGGCCGGATCCTGCGGGGGCGTGTACGGGCAGATGGAAGATACGGGCGCTCCCGCGGTCCCGCCCGCGCCGCCGCCGGCAGTCGCGCCGGCTCCGCTCGCGCCGCCCGAGATCATGCCGCCGGTCGCGCCGGTCCCACCCGTTCCACCCGGCATCGTGCCCCCACTCGTGCCCGCCGCGTTGGTACCGCCGGACGCCATCCCTCCACTCGTCCCGGATGACCCGGCGGAAGTGCTGCCACCACTCGGGCCGCTACCGGACTTCCCGCCGGTGATCGACCCTCCGTTCCCGGCGGACGGAGACTGACCGCCGATCCCTCCACTGCCCGAGCCCGCTCCGGCATCTCCGCCGTTTCCACGATCGGAGTTCCCACCATCGCAGGCGCCCAGCAGGATGGGCGCCACCGCCAAGACAAGGTGACTGATTCGCATGCTCGGTCCTTCCGCCCTCATTCGTACACCAGCGTGACCCGCTCGGCACGCCTCACTCGAAAATCCGAGGACGAAGGCTGCCGAAGAGCGCCCCCGGATCCCCCTCCGCATCCCCGAGCGCCGCGGCGACATCCTTCGCCATGCGTTCGTGCAGCGCCTGACGCGCACGGTGGAGGCGGCCCTTGATCGTGCCCTCGGGCAGCACCAGCACCTCGGCGAGCTCCGCCACGGAGAGCTCCTCCCAGTAGTAGAGCTCGAGCAGGAGCTGCGCGTCGAGCGGCACGCTACGCAGGGCTCTGAGCAGGCGAGCGGCGCTCTCCTTGCCGGCGAGCGCCTGGCTCGGGCTGGTATCGAACGCGCAGAGCGAGCTCACGCTCGGATCGAACTCCCCGGGCCCGCGCAGAGAGTCGCGGTGGACGGCGCGCAGGTGGTCGAGGAGGACGTTGCGGGCGATCGCGTAGAGGAAGGTACGGAAGCTCGAGCGCGCCTCGAAGCGAGCCGCCGCTTCGACGCAAGCCACGAAGGTGCGTTGGACGAGGTCGTCTTCCCCGCTCTCGAGCTTGTGACGAAAGAAGCGACGGATGGCGCCGAGGTAGCGGCCGACCAGCGCGTCGCCGGCCTGCCGATCACCCTCGCGCCAGCTTTGGAGGAGCTCCCAGTCGCTCGGCACGTATTTCGATCTACCAACGACCGCCCTGCTCGCCAAGCTCTACGTATACTTCCGGCGTGCCCGAGCTCGACCTCGAAGAACGGGTGCTGCTCGCCTCGATTCAGGCTCGCGTTCTCCGTGCGCCGCTCGAGCCGGTGAGGCTCGGTACGTTCGAGCTCGTCCGCAAGATCGGCACGGGCGGAATGGGAGTCGTGTACGTGGCCCGCGACGTCCGTAAGGACGGCCTCGTCGCGCTGAAGACGCTACCGCGGCCGTCTCCGCGCGGCATCGCGCAACTGAAAGAGGAATTTCGCATCGCGGCCGATCTGACACACCCGAATCTGATCGTGCTGTACGAGCTCGCGTTCGACGCCGATCGGCCGTACTTCACGATGGAGCTCGTCGACGGCACGGACGCGGTTTCGGCGCTGCGCTCGGCGCTGTCCGCCGAGGACGGACGCGCGGCCGCGCGGCCCTTTCACGACCTCGTCACGCAGCTGTTCTCCGCGCTCGGATTCTTACAGGCCCGCGCGCGCATTCACCGCGATCTCAAGCCCGGCAACGTGATGGTCACCTCCGCAGGGCGCGTCGTCGTCCTCGACTTCGGCTTGACGCGCGAGATTGCCACGACCACTCGAGCTTCTTCGCGCGGCCCCTGGGGTACGCCCGGCTACATGTCGCCGGAGCAGACGCGGGGCGAGCGACTGACCGCGAAGAGCGACTGCTACGCCGCCGGCGTGCTGCTCGCGGAGTCGTGCGCACCGGACCACGCGACCGCGCGCGCGGCGATCCAGCGCGGACCGGCCGCCATTGCCGAGCTCGCCGGCGCGGCACGCGCGCTCGTACCGGAGTTTCCCGCGCTCTTGGCGGGCTTGTTGGAGGAGGACGTGGCGCTTCGGCTCGACGCCGAAGCCGCGCTCGAGCTGCTCTTGCAAAGCCAGCGACGCCTGCTCTCCCCCGCCCCGGAGCTTACCCCCGTTTTCGTGGGGCGGCGCCGCGAGCTCGCACTCCTCGACCAGGCGCTCGCGGCGGCTCGCGAGCAGGCTCGGGTCGTGCTCGTGAGCGGCGGCGCGGGCCTCGGTAAAACCGCGCTGGTGCGGGCCTTTCTCGAGCGCGTCCCGGACGGAGTGACGAGCCTTTCCGGGCGCTGCTTCGAAAGTGATTCGGTCCCCTACAAGGCCCTCGACACGCTGGTCGAGTCACTCGCGAAGCACCTCTCCGCCCTC
>DASXWF010000482.1:0-3727 GCA_036503835.1 Polyangiaceae bacterium
AAAGCGCCGCACCCGAGTGCTTCGGGCGCCGCGGCGCGCCTGATTCCCCGGTCAGCGGGGATCGGCCGGCAGCGGAACGTCCGGGATCTTGAACTCGTCCCACGCGGGCGTGAGGTTGTTCGAGGTCTCGTCTTGGTTCCAGAGGTAGACCGCGGGGTGCGTGGTGACCACGCCGCCTTCGACCGTGAAGGCGGCCATGAACAGGCGCGAGTACAGGGTTTCGTTGGGCGCGTATTGCGGATCGCTCACGGTCACTCGCTGTGATTCCGGCGTGTCGCGCGTCGAGGAGAAGATGAGAAAGTAGTAGGTCTTGCCCGCGATGGTTTCCACGCGCGGCGAGAACTTCGCCCACGAGTTCAGCGCGCCGCGCCGCGAGGCCACGAGCGTGTTGCAAGAGTCCGCGTCGTTCGCCTTCAGGCGGATCGCGCCGCCCTCGCTGGTCTCGTTCGGTCCGGCGCTGGCGCTGCCGCCGGGCGCGACGACCCAGATGTCGCTTTCGGGGCGGTAGTAGAGGTGATTCGCGAAGCCCTGGCCGCTCGGGTTGCGAATGCTCTCGACGTTGGCGATGCGGTTGAAGGCGACGAACCCGTCGTCGGCGGAATAGTTCGGGTAGTACTCGGCGGTTCCCTGCTGAGCCGCTCCGGCCAACGCCGTGGCGGGGCCGCCGTTTCCTTCGTTGAACGGCACCGTGTAGATGTCGGTGTCGTTGATTTCGCCGATGCGCCCGTCGAGGCTGTTCGAGCTCGAGGTGTAGGCGATGGTGCTCCCGCTGTTCGAGAAATCGGGCATCAGCGCGGCGCGGGTGTCGACCGTGCGCGGGAGGATGCCGAGCGCGACGCCGCGCGCCATCGGCGTCCAGTTCTGCTTCACCTCCCACGCCTGCGTCGGAACCGTCGCCGGGGTCGTGGTGGCGATGTTCATCCAGAGCAGGTTGTCGCGGTTGGTCTTGTTCATGTCGCCGTCGGGCCAGCCGATGTCGTTCGCGCCGTAGCTGGCGATCGCGATCTTCCTGGTTTCCGTCCACTGCCCCGGCGAGTAGGTCCAGGCTCCCATCCACATCTGCTGAATGGCGGTGAGGCCGCTCGGCGTGACGAAGCTCGGGATTTGCCCGCGGTTCTCGGGCGTGATGCCCGCGATCGAGCCCGACCAGGGCCAGAAGGTCGTAAAGCTCACCGCTTCGCCGTCGGGGGTCGAGGTGTGGCAGCCGATGCAGGCGCCGCGCTTCGGCTCGGCGGCGTAGCTTCGGATCTGAGCGTCGACGTCGAGCACGCGGAGCGCCTCGACCACGGACTCGTCGCCGACGGAGAAGCCCATGAGCCAGCCTGCGGCGTCGCCGTCCGCGGGCGACTCGCTGGTCTGGGTCTTCACGCTGGCCCAGTAGACCATGCTGCCGCCCGCATCGACCGCGGCGGTACGGAAGGTGACGCTCGTACCCGCGGTGTTCGGCCCGCGCACCGTGACGACGATGTCTTCCTCGTAGTTGTTGCGCGCGAGGCCCTGACTGCCGCCCGCGACCCCGGACCAGATCTCGCGCGGGATGTAGTACTCGGTCTTGTTCGTGTAAACGACGAGATCATTCGCCTGACGGGCGGTGTGGACGCGCACCTCGTACACCTGGCTGTTGCCGGTCCAGCGGATGCGCGGGCGCAACCAATTGTGGGGAAAGAGCGTGCCGTCGGCGGGTTCCGCGACGCACGGACCTGCCGCGCTGCCCGGCGTCCCGAACTGTGTGGGAGCGGTTGCAGGTGTGCCCTCGACGATGATGGGATCCGCTGGAAAATCGTTGCAGATCTCGCACAGCCGCGCGGGCGGGTTGTTGCCCGGCGTGCCGCCCTTGCCGGGTTCCACCATGATCGTTCCGCCCGAGCCGCTCACGCCGACGCCGCCGCCGCGCCCGCCCGTCGCGATCGTGCCGCCCGTGCCCGTGTTGCCGGTGCCGCCGTTCGCGTTGCTGCCGATGCCCGGAGTTACGGTACCGCTGGCGGAGCACGCCGCACCCAACGCAAGAACCAAGATCCAAGGAGAAAAGCTTCGCGTCATGACCAACAGTCAAGAGGGTAGCTGTCGGCCTTCCGGCTCGCAAACACACATTGGTTTTCCAACCTCCGCGCCCGCAATCCAGCAGAAGTAAAACCGAACAGTAAAACCCTCGGACTGCTCGGGTAGCGCAGAGCGGCAACAATTCGGGGACTTACGGCCGCAAACCGACTCAGCTCTTTACCGCGGTGAGCCCGGCACTACTTCGACGGTCCTTGGCGGAAGCAGATCACGATCGTCGAGGGTCGCCACTCGCCACCGCGAACAAAACCGGCGAGGCCGGCGGACGGCCGTCTCTCCCGTGGCGAACGTCGCAGGGCACTTCCGTCTTCCGCGGAGCGAACCGCTCAATCAGGAGCGGGAAGTTTCGACCTGCTGTCAGCTCTTCACCGGCGTGAGCCACGTCGCGCGTTGTTCGTCCTTGCCCGTTACGGCGCGAAGGTAGGCGCGTTGGAACGACGCGCCCAGCGTGCCCTTTCCGGTCTTCAGCTTCACGCCGTCGATTTCGCGCACTGGAGTGACCTCCGCGGCGGTGCCCGTCAGGAACACTTCGTCGGCGCGCAGCAACTCCTCGCGCGTGAAGCTCCGGATGGTCACTTCCACGCCGTGCTCGCGCGCGATGTCGAGCACGCAATCGCGCGTGATTCCCGGGACGATCGAGCTCGCCTCGTCGTTCGTGAAAAGCTCCTTGCCCTTGACGAAGAAGACGTTGCATCCGGTGGCGCTCGCGACGCTGCCGTCCTGATTCAGGAGGATGGCGTCGTCGAACCCGTGATCGAGCGCCTCGTGCGCGGCGAGCACGTTGTTCGCGTAGTGCCCGCTGGCCTTGGCCATCGTGGGCAGCATCGTGTGGTGGATCTTGCGCCAGCTCGAGACCATGACGCGCACGCCGTTCCGGAGCGCGTCCTCGCCGAGGAAGGTGCCGAGCTCGCGCACCGCGATGAAGGCCTGGACGCGGCACTCGCGCTTGGGCTTGAGATCGATGGGCCCCGCGCCGAAGTACGCGAGCGGCCGCAGGTAGCCGTTCTGCGTGCCGTTGCGGCGCGTGACCTCGACGGCGCCCCGCACGAGATCGTCGGCGCTGAACGGAACGCGCATTCCGTAGAGTCGCGCCGAGGTGAGCAGCCGCTCGATGTGGTCACGCAGTCGCACGAGCACCGGCCCGCGCGCGCTCGGGTAGCAGCGAATGCCCTCGAAAACGGCGCTCCCGTAGTGGAGGGCGTTCGCGTAGTAGTGGACGCTGAGCTGATCCGCCTCGCGCAGCTCGCCGTCCCACCACAAGAAACGCTCGAGTTTTTGGCCGCGCGGGCGCTGCCCGGTGAGGGCCTCGTCCTCCGGCATTCCGTCGAAATTCGGCCACTCCTTGTCGAGGGGTCCCATGGGCGTTCTCCTGTGAAGCCCCGTCGGGCCTCCCGTTAGGGTACACGCGGAAGACCGTGCGTGCGAGCGCTTGCACGCTCCGGGGCCGGGTCCTAGCGTCCCTCCAGCGCCGCGCAGGGCGCGCTCCCTCATGTCGAATCGTTTCGCCGAACATTGGCTGCTCGATCCCAAGGTCGAATTTCTCAATCACGGAGCGTTCGGCGCCTGTCCGCGCCCGGTGCTCGCCGTGCAGAGCGAGCTGCGCGCACGCCTGGAAGCGGACCCGGTGCGCTTCATGTTGAAGGAGCTCGAGCCGCTGCTCGACGCGGTG
>DASXWF010000483.1:0-3301 GCA_036503835.1 Polyangiaceae bacterium
CCTGTCGAGCGCATCCAACACGCGCTCCATGGGTGGGTGGCGTTCGGTGCGATGCCTCTGTTTGCGCTCGCGAACGCCGGCGTGTCACTAGGAGATGCTTCGTTCTCCGACGAGTCGCGCTTCGTGTTCCTCGGCGTTGGCGTCGGCCTCGTCATCGGGAAACCGCTCGGCATCCTCGCCTTCTCCTGGCTCGCGACTAGCCTCGGTTTGGCGGCATTGCCGAGAGGTGTTACGTGGCCGCACCTGACTGTCGTCGGTATCGTCGCGGGGATCGGCTTCACGATGTCGATCTTCATCGCGGCGCTTGCCTTCCCGCCTGGAACGAATCTCGAGACATCCAAGGTCGGCATCCTCATCGGCTCCGCGATCGGCGCCATTCTTGCGTATGGGCTCGGTCGGATCGTCTTGCCGTCGAAATCGCCGGCCGGAGCTGCCGCCACTGCGGCGGAGGCGGAAGCATCGAGCACCTCGTGACGGAGGGGTCAGGCAGTGAGGGAAATTGACGAGTCAACAGCCATAACACTCCGTCCAGCACCTTTCAGCACGTGTCCGTGGCCACCGACTTCTCGGCTGGTGCGGCACGAGCTGTGGCGCGAAGAGCGTGCCCGGCAGGACACACGTGCTCGCACGGCGACACCTCGAAGCACGCGACGAAGAGCGCGAGCGGGCCACGACAGCGCTCAGACGTCACGATATCAAAGGTTCTTCCGACCTCTACCAGGGCTAAGCCTACGTGGAGATCGACCCAGGTTCAGGCGGAGCCCGTCGGTTCGCGCACGCGCTGCATGAACCACCAGAGGTGACCCTCCGGGTCGACGGCGCCGTACGTGCGATCCGCCCAGTATTCTTCGCCGTAGTCGTTCGTCTCGAGTTCCCGGAAAATCTGCGCGCCCGCGGCCTTCGCGCGCGCGCAGTGCGCGTCGACGTCGTCCACGAAGATGGCGAGGCTCTGTGTGTTACGACCGTCGATCGAACGGGGGCTGGTGAACTTCTTTTGGTACGCCTCGCGCTTGGGATCCCCCGAGCTGCCCGCGCTGCCGACCATGACGAGGCCCTCGCCGAAGCTGAGCTCGGAATGCTGGATGTGTCCGTCCGCGCTCGCTACCTTCAGCCGCACCTCGAAGCCGAACGTCTTACTGAGCCAGTCGATCGCGCCGGCGGCGTCTTCGTAGAAAACGCTGGCGCTGATGCGCGGCCAGCCCTTCGGGGTTGGTTTCATGAGCTCCCTCCTTTGCGGAAATGTGAGGTTCCGAGGTCCGGGCGAAAGAATAGCGGCCGGCGCCGGCCTGGAGTCCATATACTGAACTTGTGTTCAGTCGTCAAGCAGTGCTAGGTGGGGACTTCCGCATGGCTCGCAGTCAATCGAACGGCGCAAAAGGGCCGAAGGTAACGAACGGCAGCGCGCGGCCGAAGTCGGGTCTTGCCCCGCTCGGCGCCGGCGCCGGCGATCTCATCGAGATCCTCGGCGCGCGGGAGCACAACCTCGACATCGATCGGCTCGTCTTGCCGAAGCAGAAGCTCGTGGTGTTCACGGGGCCGAGCGGGTCGGGAAAGTCGAGTCTCGCGTTCGATACGCTCTACGCCGAGGGGCAGCGCCGCTACGTCGAGTCGCTGTCCGCCTACGCGCGCCAGTTTCTGGGGCGGCTCGATCGGCCTGCGGTCGATCGACTGCGCGGGCTCTCCCCGACCATCGCGATCGAGCAGAAGAGCGCTTCGTCGAACCCGCGCTCGACCGTCGGGACCATCACCGAGATCCACGACTACCTGCGCGTGCTCTGGGCGCGCGCCGGACGCCAGCACTGCGTCGAGTGCGGCAAGGAGGTGCAGGGCCGCAGCGTCGACGAAATCGTGTCGGAGGTGCTCGCGCTGCCACCAGGGACGCGCTTGCTCTTGCTGGCGCCGCTCGTCGTGCATCGCAAGGGCGAATTCCGCGAAATTTTCGCGGATCTGAGCCAGCGCGGCTTCGCGCGCGTTCGTCTCGACGGCACGGTCGCGCGCCTGGACGCGCTGCCCGCGCTCGACAAGAAGAAGAAGCACACCGTCGAGCTCGTGGTCGATCGGCTCACGGTCTCCGCGGACAATCGCTCGCGCATCGCGGAAGCGGTGGAGCTCGGCCTCCGCGAGTCGAAGGGCGAGCTGCTGGTCGAGCCGGAGGGGAAGAAGGCCCTCTCGTTCTCGACGCTGCGCGCGTGCTGCGGGGCGAGCTACGCGGAGCTCAGCCCGCAGAGCTTCTCGTTCAACTCGCCGCTCGGCATGTGCGGCGCGTGCAACGGGCTCGGCGCCCGCATCGAGATCGATCCGGAGCTCGTCGTGCCCAACCGCTCGCTGTCGATACGAAGAGGCGCGATCGCGCCGTGGGCGACCTCCGTCGAACGCGGCGACGGCTGGACGTTCCGGATGATCGAAGCGCTGTCCAAGGCGACGGGCGTCGATCTCGACGTGCCCTTCGGCAAGCTGCCGAAAAAGCAGCGGGATCAGGTGCTGTTCGGGCTGGGCGGCAAGAAAATCCGCGTCACCTGGGGCACGGAGGGGACCGAAAACCATGGCAGCTGGGGCGTGCGCTTCAACGGCGTGATCCCGACGCTCACGCGCCGCTTTCACGATACGAAGTCCGAGCGCATGCGCGACCAGTATCGAAAGTTCATGCGCGACTTGCCGTGCACGGCGTGCGGCGCACAGCGCCTGCGGGCGGAGAGCATCGCCGTGCGCCTCGGCGGCAAGAGCATCGCCGACGTGCTCGCGTTTTCCGTCGCCGACGCGGCCGTCTGGTTCGAGAAGCTGTCGCTCGCCGGCGGCCGGCAGGCGATCGCCGAGGGTCCGCTGCGCGAGGTGCGGAGCCGCCTGCAGTTTCTGCTGAACGTGGGCCTCGACTACCTCACGCTCGATCGTTCGGGGCCGAGTCTCTCGGGCGGCGAGGCGCAGCGCATCCGTCTGGCGAGCCAGCTCGGCAGCGAGCTGTCGGGCGTCATCTACGTGCTCGACGAGCCGAGCATCGGCCTGCACCAGCGCGACAACCGCCGCCTCATCGACACGCTCGTGAAGCTCAAGAACCTCGGCAACACCCTCATCGTCGTCGAGCACGACGAAGACACCATCCGCACGGCCGACTGGATCGTCGACATCGGTCCGGGAGCCGGCGTCAACGGTGGCACCGTCGTGCACTCGGGCGGCTACGAAGCCCTCCTCGACAACCAGGGCTCGATCACCGGCGACTACCTGTCGGGCCGGCGCTCGATCGCCATGCCCGTCACGCGTCGACCCATCGACAAAGGCCGACAGGTCAAGGTCGAGGGCGCACAGG
>DASXWF010000484.1:0-2172 GCA_036503835.1 Polyangiaceae bacterium
GATCCCCGACCGCACCCCGGCGCTCGAGATGCTGCGGATCGTGGAGTCCCTCGACGATGCGCTCCGCGCGCTCGGCCCCGATACCGAAATTTGGACGACCAGCGCGAGCCCGCGCGGCGCGTCGCTCTCGCACGCGGCGGCGCGTGAGCGGCTGGCGAGCGCGGGTCCTCCGGTGCTGCTCGTGTTCGGCACCGGCTGGGGCCTCGCGGACGAGGTCTGCGCCCGCGCGAAAGAGCACCTCGAGCCCATCCGCTCGAGCGGGGCGGACGGCTACAACCACCTCAGCGTGCGCGCGGCGGCGGCGATTCTCTTCGATCGGCTGCGCGGCGAGCGGGGCTGAATCCGCCGCCCGGTTGCGGCGCGCCCGGGCTCAGGCGGCCGCCGCCGTGGCGCCTGCACCCGCGATGGGGAGGCGAATGTGGAAGGTCGTGCCCTTGCCGAGCTCCGTCTCGAAATCGAGCGTGCCGTGGTGCTTGTCGACGATGATCGAGCGCGCGATGGCGAGGCCCTGTCCGGTGCCCTTTCCGACCCGCTTGGTGGTGAAGAACGGGTCGAAGATGCGTTCGCGGGCGTCGGGCGGGATGCCCGGTCCGGTGTCTGAAATGGAGATGACGGCGCTGTCGCCGTCGATGCTGGTTCGCAGCGTCAGGCGGCCGCGACGATCGCTGCCCGCGACGACCTCGCCGATGGCGTGCGCGCCGTTCACGATGATGTTGAGCAACGCCTGGTTCACCTCGCCGCCGTGGCAAAGGACCGGGGGCAGGGAGCCGTAAGAAGTTTCGACGTCGGCGACGTACTTGTATTCGTTTCTGGCGATGATGAGCGTGGACTCCACCGCGCGGTTCAGGTCGAGGGGCGCCATTTCGCGCTGGTCCGGGTGAGCGAACTCCTTCATCGAATGGACGATCGTGGTGACGCGGGCGAGCCCCTCGGTGGCCCGTTGGAAGGCCGGCGGCAGGTTCTCGAGGATGTAGGGTAGATCGACCGTTTCCCGCGCACGGCGCGCCGTATCGGCGGCGGCCTGCGCCGGTCGACCGGCGAGGACCTCGCGCTCCACGGCCTGGTGCTTCTCGATGAGCTCGCAGAGGTCGGCGCACGCTTCGCTCAAAAACTGGAGACTGTGGCCCACGAACTGGACCGGCGTGTTGATCTCGTGCGCGACGCCGGCAGCCAGACGTCCCACGGCCTCGAGCTTGTGCGCTTGCCGGAGCTCGCGCTCCGCGGCTTCGCGCGCCGTCGTCTCGGACTTGAGCTGTTCGTGAGCCTCGTGCAGTTTGGCGTGCGCGGCCTCGATCTGGCGGCGCTGGGAGTCGCTTCGCACGAGCATTTCCCGCATCGCGCTGAAACGCTGCCGGGACACCTGCGACGCGAAGAGGGCGAATACCGTCGCGCTGAGCGGATAGATCCAGGGCACCCCGTCGAGCAGGGCGAAGCCGTCTTGCACCACGCAGAAGCCGATCAGCGACCACTTCGCGACGCGCCGATCGAGGTGATCGAAGGCGAGCGCGACGTACGGAAGCCAGAGCCAGACCGGCATCGGCCAGCCGGCGATCCGGTTCACGACGATCGCGAGCGAAATGTTCACGAGCGTGCGCAAGAGCTCCGCCGAGCGCCCGCGGCGCGGCAGGTACACGAGGTTGACCCAGGTGTTGAACGCAATCACCGGGATCTGAACGGCGAGAATTTCCGCCAGCGTCGTCCAGCGCCCCCAGACCGAGAGCGCCGTGAGCAGCGTGATCATGCCCGCGCCGGCCGCGTTGAGAGCGCTCAGACGCTCGTTGACCTCTGCGTAGCGGGCGGCGGCGGTCGACGGCGGTGGGGAGGCGGCGTTCTGGGTCTCGGTAGGCACGATCGGTCCGGCGATGCGATTCGGAACGCCCTCGTGGAGGGGTTCTCACGCTTTGTACAGAACGGTCGCGGGGCTCGCTCCTGAACCCAGTGAGCAGGGAGCCGAGGAAAGTCGCACACTTGGCGATTTCGGGATCGATAGGAGCCCCTCCGGCATTACCGGAACCCGGCCGCGACCTTCGCCGGACCCGAGGAGTGACGATGAGGATTTCTCTCGCTCGTTCAACCGCTTACACGCTGGGCTCGTCCTGGGTGGCGCTCGTGGTGGCATGCAGCGATGTGCCCCCGACGGCGGTCGCGCCCGGAACGGGAGGAATGTCGTCC
>DASXWF010000485.1:0-2692 GCA_036503835.1 Polyangiaceae bacterium
ACTATCAGCGGCGAAGGGCTGAACCCGGGCCTTTTTAAGGGCGGATTCGACGCAGGCGGCTGCCGGCGTGCCGGCGGCGGGGCCACTGACGCTCACACGCTGGACTTCTCCACTCGAGCCGAAGACCAGTGTCGCACTCGATGGCGCCGAGTGGCCCGCAATGCAAGCGCGGGCGGCCCCCAGCACGGCGCCGACGGCCGCCTGGGCCGCGCCCGTGGACGGCCTATCGCCGCTCGATACGCCGGGGTTTAGCTCGGCGGGCACGAGCGGCGCGCTCTCGGCGGGTTTCGCGGCCGGCCCCGGGCGGACCCCGGGCTGATCTTCCTCGAGGACGACGCGTTCGGCGGCGACACCCGCCCCGAAAGGCCGCTTGCTGCTCGCCTGCGCTTTCGCGACCGGCTCCACGGCGCGCCCGGCGACACCCGCAACGGTGCCCTGGGCGCTCGCTTCGGGAGCTGCCGCAGGCAGCGGGTCGATCACCTGCGCGGTCGGGGTTCGGGCAACGTCGCCGGGTTTTGCCGCGAGCGTGCCGCGCTCCGGTTCGGTCCTGGTTTCGGTCTGCGCGGGCACTGCGGCCGGCAAAGCGGGCTGCTGCACGATGATTTCGGGCGGGCGCCGCTGGCCCGCGAAGTAGAGGCCGAACCCTGCGGCCAGGCCGACCGACGCGATGGCCACTCCGATCCAGGTTCCGCGCGAATCGGAGCTCGTCCGGCGCTGGGAGCTCGGCGCAGGCCGAGCCGGTACCGCCGGCGCGCGCTCCGCGACACGCTCGCCCTGGACGCGCCTCTGGGTCGCGACCGCGAGCGCCTCCTTCGCGACCTTCTGAGCCTCGCGCCCGCCGCGCCGCGCCACGCTCGCGCGCGCGAGGTCCGCCAGGCTCACGGCTTCTCCCCGCGGTGCGGCGGCCGCCGGCGCCTGTCGCGGAACCACCAGCCGGTCGAGCGGCGACTCACCCTCCGCCTCCGGAAGCGGGGCGGCGAGCAGCGCGTCGTCCGGCCCGGGAGCTTCCGAGAGCCGCGCGTCCACCCGCGCCGCGAGTGCTTCCCAGTCGGGCTCGGCCGTCGAGAGCTTCGTCACGAGCGCTTCGGCGCGGAGCACGAGCTTCGGGTCGGATCGCTGCTCGTCGGTCATGGTTCCACCCCTTCCGAATGCCCGCGCGACTCGAGGTACTGCCGCAATTTTCGCCGCGCCTCGTGCACGCGCCACGCCACGGTCCCCTCGGGACAGCCGAGCACGGCCGCGGCTTCCGCATGCGACATCCCGTCGATGCCGACCAGGATCAGCGTCGTTCGCAGCGTTTCGCTCAAGCCCTCGAGCCCGTCGAGCAACGCCTGCGCGAGCTGGCGATCGGCGGTGAGCTCGGCCGGACTCGCGCTCGTGCCTTTCGTGTCGATCAACTGCCCCTCGATGCGAGGGTCGTCCGGCGGGGAGGAGGCGTGCGACGACTTGCGGGCCCTGATGGCGTTGAGCGACAGGTTTACCGCGATGCGGTAAATCCAGGTGAACGGTTCGCTGCGTCCGTCGAAGCGAGCCAGCGCGCCATAGGCTCTCACGAACGTTTCCTGCGTCACGTCCTCCGCTTCCGCCGCGCTGCGCAGGAGGTGCGAGGCCAGACGAAAGATGCGTTTTTGATGGCGGCGTACGAGCACGCCGAACGCGTCGGCGTCTCCTCCTCGAGCCTCCTCCACCAACTCACGGTCCGTTCGATGAGCCATGTAGGGCAGACCGCGCGGGGGAGAGCCGCTCGTTCGCGGTAGGAGAAGATAGTTCAACACCACTAGATTGGACAACGGCTGGACGACGGCCTTGGATGCCCGGTACCGAAAACCGGCACGGCACCCGAAATTCCCCGTCCATCCGAGCTCAGCTGCTCGTCTTTTCGCTCGGACCGGCCTGGCCCTCGCCGGCATCGGTCACCTGACCGAGTTTTTGCCGGAGGAGATCGCCGAGCGTCCCGAAGCCGCCTTCGGCCTTGAGCTTCTGCCGGTACTCACGGTGCGCGCGGCGCTCCTCGTCGTCCTTGAAGCCGCGGACGCTGAGCTTCGGCTCGCCCGAGCGGGGGTCCACGTCGAGGATCTTGAGGTCGAGCACGGCGCCCGGCCTGAAGGATTTTCGGAGATCGGTGCCGCGCGGCGTGCCGGTCTGTCCCGCCGGGATGAAGCCCCGCGCCGTGCGCCCGGTGACGCCGAGCACGCGCACGATGACGCCCGCGCTCTCACCCTTGACCACGGCGGCCTTCACGCTGGCGCCCTTCACGATCTTCTGCACGGGCTCGTCGGCGCGGTCCGCCGGCGGCGCAGGATGCAGGCCGATCTTCTTCGAGCGGGCGTCGAAGTAGTTCACGACCACCTCGAGCTCCTGCCCTTCGGTCAGCACGTCCTTCGGATGCTCGATGCGATCGAACGAGAGATCGGTCACGTGGAGCAAGCCGTCCATGCCGGGCTCGAGCTCGACGAAGGCGCCGAACTTCTCGAGCCGCACGACCTTGCCCGTGTGCCGCGAGCCCTGCGCGAACTTCTTGCGCGCGGCCGCCCACGGATCCTCGACCAGGGCCTTGCGGCTGAGCCAGATCTTCCCGCGCTCGTCGATGCCGAGGATCTTCACCTCGAGGCGATCGCCCGAGTGAAACACCTCGTCGAGGCGCTGCCGCGGATCGTGGGTCGCTTCGGTCGCGTGCACGAGGCCTTCGATG
>DASXWF010000486.1:0-9920 GCA_036503835.1 Polyangiaceae bacterium
GGCTGCTCGAGAAGCCTTACGGTTCGCGGGGAACGAGGATACTGTGAGCTCCGTGTCCGCGGGTCACGTCACGGAGCCCATCGCCGGTCACTTCTCCGAGGCGAAGGCGGCCCGCCCGGCCCTGCACATCCCGTCGCTCGACGGCCTGCGCACGGTAAGCTTCTTGATCGTCTTCGTCGCTCACGCCGGGCTGGATCACGTCGTGCCGGGCGGCTTCGGGGTGACGGTTTTCTTCTTTCTTTCCGGCTTCCTGATCACGACGCTGCTGCGGCGCGAGTTCGAGAAGGCCGGCAGCATCTCGCTCCGCAACTTCTACGTGCGTCGCGCGCTGCGCATCCTGCCGCCGTTTTACCTCGTGCTCGCCCTCGCCATCATCCTCTCGGCGGCGGGTGTGCTCGGCGGCGCTTTCGATTGGGGCGCCGTCGCGGCGCAATCGCTCTATTACGCAAACTACTGGATCGTATTCCACGGCTACGGCGGCCTGCCGCCGGGTACGGGGGTGTACTGGTCCCTGGCGGTGGAAGAGCATTTTTACCTGCTGTTCCCCTTCATCTACCTCGCGTTTCGCAGGCTTTCGCTGAGCCCCCGCGCGCAGGCGATCGTGCTCGGTGCGCTGTGCGCGGCCTCGCTGCTCTGGCGGGAGGTACTGGTGCGCGTGCTCGACGCGCCGTTCGAGCGCACGTCGGTCGCGAGCGACACGCGTTTCGACTCGATTCTGTTCGGGTGCGCGCTCGCCGTGTACGGTAACCCCGCCCTCGATCCGCCGAAGCTCGCGGAGCGAACCTGGAAGTACGTGCTCTTTCCGCTCGGCATCGCCGGTTTGCTCGCGAGCTTCCTCGTGCGCGAGCCCGTCTTCCGCGAAACGCTGCGCTATTCGTTGCAGGGCGTCTCGCTGATCCCCGTGTTCGTGTGCGCGATCCGCTTCCCGACCTGGCTGCCGATGCGTCCGCTCAACTATCGGCCCGTGGCGTTCGTCGGCGTCCTGTCGTACTCGCTCTACCTCTTGCACCAAGTCGTGCTGTTCGCGGTCGCTCATCAGACCCCGGCTCGGCTCGGCCCCGTCGCTCAGGCGCTCGTCGCGCTCGGTGTCTCGTTCGGCGCGGCCTGGGCCATGCACGAGCTCATCGAGAAGCCCTCCGCCCGGCTACGCCGGCGCTTCAACGCATGAAGCACCTGACGGCGCTCTCGAGAGGGGCTGCGCGTCTGGGGAGGTCGAGCTGTTCGGTGGGCTCGAGTGGACTGTTGGCATGACGGAGGCCGCCAAGAGCGCCAAGGCCGCCAAGGGTTGAGGGTTCGACTCACGCTTGCTCGCAACGTACAAACCACCCCCAAATCCGCTGGCGCTCTTGGCGCTCTTGGCGGCCTTGGCGGCAAAAAAAACCTAACAGCCGTCGCAACGCCGCCGCTCGTCCCTCAGCTCATCGCCACCTACTCCGTAGCGAGCACCAGGTCGATGTTGAGGATGGCGGAGGCGTAGGTGCCTTTGCCGTGGCCGTCGAACTCGATCGTGTTGTCGCCGGGGAGGAGCTCGGCGACCGGAATCTCGAGCGTTTGGTTCATCGCTCCCTGCTGGGAGGCGTCGTTGAAGAAGTACCGGTCTTCCGCGTCCGTGATCGTGCGGTCATGCCACTCTCCGCCGTTGATGCGCGCGCTGATCAGGTACTCGTCGCCGTTGCCGCCGGCGGGCTGATGCCACGCGTTGAAGACGAGCTGGGCCGACGTCACCCCCTCGACGTCGACGTTCGACACCGTGAAAGCCGGCGTCGGCAGGCGGTAGCCGGTGTTCACGCCCGGGTCACCCTCCACCGCCAGCGGCTGCAGGGCGTCGGGCAGGCTGTATTCGCGGAAGCCGGTCAACACCGGGCCGTCGAAGCTCACGTTGTCGAAGCGCGAGATCCACGCGTCGCCGGCCCCGTACTTCTTGGTGGCGTGGTTGTGGGCCGACAAGTTGACGTAGCCGCGGCTGAACGGCAGCGTCACGTCGGCGCTGAAGACTTGCTGCAGATCGCCGAAGTTGACGCCGTCGTTCGAGTAGTCGGTGGCGTACACGGCGACGTGCGTTTGCGAGACGCGCACCTCGACGTAGTTCAGGTGTCCCTGCTTGGCCGTGAAGCTGCGGACGCCGCTCGACGACTGCAGGCGCGAGGAGACGTAGTCCTTGTACAGGAGCACCGTGCCGACCTCGGTGTTGCCCATCGAGCCGCCGTCGAAGTGAATCTCGATGCCGTTCTTCGGGATCGAACCACGTTCGGGATCGAGCAGGCTCGGAACGGGGGTGGGATCCTCGGTGAGCGTGACCGCGGACCAGCCCTGGAGCACGTTGACCACGTAGATCTCGCCGTCGAAGGCGATCGTCCCGGTTCGGTCCCGAAAGTCGAACGGCTGCCGGATGCGATACGAGTTGACGCCGTAGTTCTGCGCCGAAGAAACCGCCATCAGGTGCGGACTCGGGATGGCCGAGGTGGCGTTGCAAATCAGGGTGTCGTCGTCGGGGAGGACCTGCTCGTTCGCGAAGCCGGAGCGGCACGCGCCGATCATCGAGTCCGAGATCCAGTTCGTCGTGTCGCCTGCGGTGAGGAGCACGGGGCTCAGCCGGGCGGCGCTCCAGCGCTCTTCCGAGAGATCGCCCGCGCGACCGCGCTGCGTGGCGGGGCCTTCGTCGAAGGTGTCGATGAACGCCGGATCCGGCAAACCGTGACGTCCGCCCACGGGCTCGGCGCCGCTCCCGCCGCCGCCTCCGCTGCCGCCACCGCCGCTGCCGCCTTGCCCGCCCCCCAAGCCCACGGGGTTTCCCGCTTGCGAGTTGCTGCCGCCGCAACCGGCGCTGAAGAGAGCGCCGAGGCAGAGACCCACCATCTTCCAAGCGCGTGCCGCCATGAAGCTTTCCTCCGTCGATTCGTCGAGAGTTGCTCGAACCGGACAGGGAGACGTCCGGTTTGCACCAAACCATTAGCGTGTCATATCGTTCCGAACCGTGGCTACCGGAACCGCCGTTCAGTAGCCCGAAGCATCCGCCGCTTCTCGAAACCCAGCGCATCCCAGGGACATGACCGGCTCGGCGAAGACGCTGCTGCTTTCGATCGTGATCATGTCGATCGTGATTCCAGCGATGGCGGCGAGCGAGAAGAACCCGGCCAAGGGCCTGAAGAAGGCCCTGGTGAACATGGCGCTCTTCGACGTGTTCTACGTCGTCGCCATCAAGTACATCTACCCGTTCCTGCTATGACCCCATCGCCGAGCGCTCGCCGGTCAATAGCGTGGCCACGGACGGCAGGCGGCTAGTGCAGGACCGGCCCGTCGGCGCCGACGTGAAGGGCGCGTTCGCGCTCGCCGTCGTGCTGGCGCTCCTCGCCGTGGCCTTCGACGACGGCTCGATCGCCTGGATCCTCGCGGTCCCGATCATCCTGTTGCTGCTGTACGCGATGGTGAAAGCGCCGCTCCGTCACTCGTTGATGGGGTTCATGCTGTGCGCGTTCATCCTCGAGAACCCGAACGAGATGCCGGCCGGCGGGATGTGGAAGTCGCCGCTGTTCTCGCTCGGCGCGATGATGCTGACGCACATGAACAACCACGCCGGCCAGAGCTGGTTGTTCTTCTCGGGCCTGGATGTGTTGCTGGGCTTTCTGATCATCATCGCGTGGCACCGCCACTCGACGGGCTCGCGCATCGACGGCGTGGACCGCGTACCGGCGCCGAAGATCCTGAAGACGCTGGCGCTGCTGTCGCTCGGCGGCGTTCTCTACTGCTGGATCTGGGGCGTTCTGCGCGGAGGCGACACCAAGGTCATCTTCTGGCAGGCCGAGAAGATCTTCTACCTGCCGATCTTCTACCTGCTGTTCGCTCAGGCGCTCCGCGGTACGAAGGACTACGTCGCCCTCGGCCGGGTCGTGTTGATCGCTGCCTGCGTGCGCTCGCTTTTGGCCGCGTACGTCATGAACTGGGCCGACATCAAGGGGGGCGACGTCCCCGCGCACGCCACCAGTCATCACGATTCGATTCTCTTCGCCTGCGCGGCGATCATCCTGGTCTCGATGCTGATTCACCGCGGCGCTCGCCCGAACTCGGTCAGGGTCGCCTTGGTGGTCGTCCCGATCCTGGTCTGGGGCATGATCTCCAACAACCGGCGCATGGTCTGGGTCCAGATCGCGCTCGTGTTGCTCACGCTGTACTTCGTGATGCCGCCCACGCTCGTGAAGCGAAAGATCAAGAAGATCGGGCTCGCGCTCAGCCCCCTCGCGTTGATCTACACCGTCGTCGGCTGGCGCTCGAACGCCTCGATGTTCAAACCCGTCGCGACGCTGCGTTCGGTCGTGGAGCCCGCGACCGACATGTCCACGATGACGCGCGACATCGAGAACTACTGCATCACGCAGACCATCCGGCAGTCGCCGATCATGGGCAGCGGCTACGGTCACGGCTACCTCGAGCTGATTCCGCTGCCGCCGATGCCGCATCCGCTCGAGCGTTACCTGCCGCACAACAGCTTGCTGGGCCTGTGGATGAGCGCCGGAGCGGTCGGCTACGTCATGATCACGCTGCTGTGGGCGGCGGGCGTGTACTTCGGCGTCCGAGCCTACCGCATGGCCACCAAACCGCTCGATCGCGCGATCGCGATGGTGAGCTTCGGCGCGGTCCTGATCTATTTGATTCAGTGCTACGGGGACGTGGGGCTCGGCGCCTGGGCCGGTGTGTATACGGTCGCGCCGGCGCTCGCCGTCGCGGGTAAGCTCGCGGTTTCGACGGGAGCCATGGCCAAGCCGAGCCCGAAGGAACCCCAGAAGGTGGAGCCACAGGTGGAACGAAACGCCCAGCGCCCGGGTGGTGCCGAGCGCGCGAGCGCGTAGCGCCGGAAGAGAGCAAGAGGACAATGGCCGTTCGTGAGCCCGCTCGGGCACCCAAGGTATCGATCATCGTCATCTTCGGCGGCGGCGGGGACATGCGCGAGCTCTTGCCGTCACTCCTCGAGCTCGACTATCCGAACTTCGAGGTCGTGCTGGTGGACAACCAGCTGCTCGCCGGCGCGCGCGCCATCTACGACGAGTTCGTCGCCGCGCATCCGGGATTTCCGGCTCGCTTCCTGGAGGCCGGCGGGAACCTGGGCTTTTCGGGCGGCAACAACGTCGGCATTCGCCGCGTGGTCGCCGAAGGCACGGACTACGTGCTCCTGCTGAACGACGACACGCTCGTCGCGCCGGACTTCCTGCGTCTGCTCGTGGACGCCCTCGAGGGCGATCGCCGCGCGGGCATCGCCGGACCCAAGATCTACTTCGCCGAGCACGAGAGCGACGGCAGCTGGAGCAAGGGCCGGCGCATCTGGTTCGGGGGCGGCGCGGTCAACTGGCTGCGCACGAAGCCGGTCCACGTGCGGCTCGACGAGCTCGACGACGGCGCCGTGGAAACGAGCGGCGAGA
This sequence comes from Polyangiaceae bacterium, assembly GCA_036503835.1. Lineage (GTDB taxonomy): Bacteria > Myxococcota_A > Polyangia > Polyangiales > Polyangiaceae > PMG-095. Next base: position 5,412 of record DASXWF010000486.1, read on the forward strand.
CCGAGTTCATGACCGGCTGCGCTCTGCTCATCCGGCGCGAGGTCATCGATCGCATCGGTCCCATGCCGGAGGAGTACTTTCTCTACTGCGAGGACCTCGATTGGTGTCTCGCGGCCCGCGCGGAGAAATGGAAGATCCTCTACGTGCCGGCGTCGCACGTCTGGCACAAGGTCTCGCGCTCCACGGGCGGCGGCAGCCCGTCGTACGTTTACTACAACGTCAGAAATCGCCTGATGGTCGCGAGAAAGTACGCGGATCCGCTGCGCGCGCTCGCGCTCCACGCGCACGCCCTCGCCATGCTCTCGAAACAGCCGCCCAAATTCTTCATGCCGTCGCGACGCAAGTGGGCGGGCGCTTGCCTGCGCGCGATCGTCCACTTCTACGTCGGGCGCGCGGGCAAGCTCGCCTGAGCCGCGCGGCGCTCGCGGCGGCCGCGTCAGCGACGTCGTTCGAGGCACACTGAAAGCGCCGCCTGACGGCGGTGCGCCGCAATGGACGCCTGCCCGGTGACGTGAGAACCTCTCACGCGCCATGAGCACCGATGTACAATCGCAGGCAGCCGGCGCAGCGCGGGACGACGCTCGCCCGGCGCTTCACGAGCTCGAGGCCGCGCTGCTCGAGCTGCCCGGCATCGCCGAATGCGCGGTGGTGCGCCGTTCGGGCGGGCAGGGGGCGCCGGTGGCGTACGTGGTTTCGTCGGGCGGGCCCTTCTCGCGCTCACGGGCGGAGGGGCTGCTCGCCGAGCGCTGGCCGGGGCTCGCTCCCCTGGAGGCGCTCGTGCTCGTTTCCAGGCTCCCGCTGCGCGGCGACGGCGCGCTCGACGAGGAAGCGCTCGCGGCCATCCCGATCGTCGACGAGGCACTCGCGGCGCAGCTCGAGGCCGCGCTCGCGGCGGATGCGCGCATTGCGCGCGCCGTCGTGTTCGCCGACGAGATTCCACGCAAGCCGAAGGCGCTCCACGTCGACGCGCTCCTTTCGCAGGCGCTGAAGGCGCCGCTCGAAAAGCCTGCCGAGGCGCGTGCCCCCGGCGCGAGCAAGGACACCGGAGCGGCCGCTCCCGAGGTCCGCTTCGAGCCGCCCTCCGACCTGCCGCTCGCGGTTTGCATCGGCGAGCCGCTGCGACGCGCGGCCGATCGGACCGGCACGCTTCCGGACGTTCTGCGCTCCGCGGCGGAGCGCGTCCAGGAACGCCGCATCACTTACCTGAAGAACGACGGGACCACCGTCGAGCAGTCCTTCGCCGAGCTCTACGCCGAAGCGGCGCGCATCGCGCGCGGGCTCGCCGAGCGCGGTCTCGTGCCGGGCGACTACGTGATCCTGCAGCTCGCCGAGCCGAGCGATATCCTCTCCGCGTTCTGGGGCGCGCTGATCGGCGGTTTCGTGCCCGCCATCACGCCGGTGCCCGCGAGCTACGCGGCCGAGACCAACGAGCTCGAGCGCCTGGCCCACATCTTCCGCATGTTGAACGCTCCGGCCTGCGTCACGACGGCGGAGCTCTCGCGCAGCATCGGCCCGCTCTGCGATACGAGCGGCCTTCCCCGCGAGCGCGTGCTGGAGCTCGAGGCGCTGCGCCGCTCGGAGCCCGTCGAGTCGGCCGCCGCGCGCTCCGCGCACGACGTCGCGTTCTTGATGTTCACCTCCGGGAGCACGGGGGCGCCCAAGGTGATCTCCCTCTCCCACGCGAACATCCTGACGCGTTCGGAAGGTACCAATCGCCTGTGCCGGCACGAGGAGAGCGACCGCATCCTGAATTGGCTCCCCTTCGATCACATCGGCAGCATCTCCGACTGGCACCTGCGCTGCGTCGATCTCGGCTGCCACATGATCTACTGCTCGAAGGAGTACGTCCTCGGCGAGCCGCTCAACTGGCTCCGGTTGATGGACCGCTTCCGCATCACGCACAGCTGGGCGCCGAACTTCGCCTACGCGCTGGTGAACGACGCGCTGAACCGCGCCGACGAGCACTTCGACCTCCGGCCGATGAAGGCGCTCCTCACGGCGGGCGAGGCGGTGTCGTCGCAGACCGTGCGCGAGTTCTTGAAGCGCCTGGAGGCCGGCGGCCTCGCCAGCACCGCGCTCCGGCCGGCTTTCGGGATGGCCGAGCTCGGCTCCGGCGTCACCTACTTTCAGCCGACGCCCGAGCATCCCATCCGCGTGAAGCACGTGGACAGGAACCGCCTCGACGGTGCGCTCAGACTGGTCGAGCCCGACGATCCGCAGGCGATCGCGTTCACGAGCCTCGGCCCCGTCATCCCGGGCGCCGGCATGCGCATCGTCGACGAGGCGAACCGACCGCTGCGCGAGCTCTGCATCGGCCGCCTTCAGATTTCGGGCGGCCCCGTGATGCTCGGCTACCTCCAAAACGAGGAGGCCAACCGCGAAGTCTTCGTCGGCGACGGCTGGTTCAACTGCGGCGATCGCGGGTTCATCACGGACGGCGAGCTCTACCTGACGGGTCGCGACAAGGAGAGCCTGATCATCAACGGCGCGAATTTTCACAACAGCGAGATCGAGGCTGCGGTGGAAGAGGTCGACGGCGTGGACGTTTCGTTCACCGCGGCGTGCGCCGTGCGCCCCGCCGGCGCAACCGAGGAGCACCTGGCGATCTTCTTCAGTCCGCTGCCGGGCGTCGGCTCCGCGCAGCTCACCTCGATCCTGAAGCGCGTGCAAAACAGCATTTCCAGGAAGACGGGCGTGAAGCCCGACTATCTCCTGCCGGTGGAGCGCGCCGTGATTCCGAAGACCGCCATCGGGAAGATCCAGCGCAAGCAGTTGGTGAAGCGCTTCGAGGCGGACGAGTTCGTCGAGCTCTCGCGCCAGGTCGCGGTGCTGCTCGAGGGCGAGAACACCGTCCCCGACTGGTTTCTGGCGCCGGTCTGGCGCGTGAAGCGCGTCCGCGAAAAATCGCCGCAGCGATCGCCGCGCCGCTGCCTGATCGTCGGGGACGCGGCCGGCCTCGCGCGCGAGCTCGAGCTGCTGCTCGAGCAACGCGGCTACTCGGTCGAGCGCAGAGCCGCGCTCGCGGGCGCCGCCGAGCTCGCGTTCTCGCACGTCGTCGATCTCACGCATTTCGCGGCGCCGCGCGCCTGGGACGCCTCCGGGCTCGCGGAGCGCGCGGCGCGCGAGCTCGTCGCGATCGCGGCCGGCGTGGCCCAGGCGGCAGCGTTCGTCGATTCCGCGCGCGGCGCGACGAACCTACGCTACCTCGCGGTCACGAGCGGATCGGCCACGGTGTCGCCGGACGACGCCGTCGATCCCATCCGCACCATGCTGCCCGGCGCGTTCAAGGCGCTCGCTCAGGAAATCGAGCGCGTCGACTGCCGCCAGCTCGACGTGCCGTTCACGAGCGATCCGCAGGCGTTCACGGAGATCGCCCGAGCGGTGGCCGACGAGCTCGGGCACGCCGGAGACGACGAAGAGGTGGCGCGGCGCGACGGCAAGCGCTGGGTACGCTGCTTCGAGCGGGTGAGCTTCGCGGGCGCTCCCGCCGCCCCGCTCGTGCGCGGAGGTCTCTACCTCGTCACGGGCGGACTCGGCGGCGTCGGAACGATGCTCGCGCGGCAGCTCCTCGGCACGTGGGGGCTGAAGCTCCTGCTCGTCGGTCGCGCGCCGCTCGAGAGCGGGAGTCCGAAGGCCGCCGTGCTCGCGGAGCTCGAGGCTCTCGGCACGGTGCGCTACCGCGCGCTCGGCGGCGCGAGCCCGCGCGCGCTCGCCGAGCTCGTGCGTGAGGTCGAGCAGGACCTCGGCGTCACGCTGAGCGGCGCCTTCCACCTGGCCGGCGAGTACCACGAGCTGCCGATGGCCGACGAGACGGTCGAGTCCTTGTCGCCGGTGCTCGCGGCGAAGCTCGACGGCGCGCTCGCGCTCCACGCGCTGCTCGAGGAGCGGCCGGGCGCGTTCGTCGCCGCGTTCTCGTCGCTCGCCGGCGTCTTCAGCGGCAGCGGACTCGGCGCCTACGCCGTGGCCAATCGCTTTCTCGACTCGCTGTCACACGTGCGTCGCGCGCGCGGACAGCGAAGCTACAGCTTGAATTGGTCGGTCTGGCAGGGGCTCGGCATCGCCGCGGCGGGCGCGCCCGTCGACCTCCTGCGCTCGAAGGGCTACTTGCCGATTTCCGCCGTGCCGGGGGTGCGTTCCCTGGTCGCCGCGCTGGGCGGCGCTCCGGGCCAGCTGCTGGTCGGGGTCGACACGGGTCACGCGCGCATGCGACGCCTGGGCGGGCCGTCGGAGAACGTGATCGGGCTGCGCGGTCTCGTGGTTCGTCGTGAAGTCGCGGGCGACACCCAGCCGCTCGACGGGGCTCCCGCCGCCGGGGTCGCGGACCGCTTCGGTGTCGCGGTGTCGAGCGAGCTCTGGCCCGTGTCGGCGCTTCCGCTCACCGACGCAGGCGATGTCGACCGCGACGCTGCGCTCGCGGTCTTGCGCGGAACGGGGCGGGCGCCGGTTGCGCCGCAGACTCCGCTGCAGGTCGAGCTCGTCGGGATCTGGAAAGAGGTGCTCGGCGTCGAG
>DASXWF010000487.1:0-2568 GCA_036503835.1 Polyangiaceae bacterium
GGCGCGGCGAGCTCGGGATCCGCTGCTGCTCGCTCAGGCCGGGGAACGCGGCCGAACGCGCGAGAAGGCTCCCGCGCTCGCTCGGCGCTCGCAGGCAGCGCTCGAGGAAGCGGAGCGGGAGCTCGCTCGCGTTGCGCTTTCGTGTGCGCCGTCGCCCTGCGAGATCGAAGTGGACGGTGCGCCCGTAAAGCCCGGACGCTTGCGCCTGCTGCCGGGGCGGCACGTGATCGGCGCGAAAGCGGAGGGCGGCGCGCGCACGACGCAGGAGCTCGAGCTGGCTGCCGGCGCCGAGCGTGAGCTACGGCTCGAAGTTCTGCCGGTTGCGGCGCCGGCGAGAGCGCCGGAGCGGGAAGCCACGAAGGGCGTTGCTGCGTCGTCCCAGCCGAGCACGGTGCCCGCCGGCGCGGCTCCGCGAGAGCAGCCGTCCTTCGCGAAGCCCCTGTTCTACGCCGGTCTCGGGACGACGGCGGCGCTCGCCGCGATCACGACCTGGTCCGGTATCGACACGCTGAACGCGCGCTCGAGGTTGCCGGGAACGCAGGCCGACAACGACGCGGTGCGCGCGCGCGCCCGCCGTACCGACGCGTTGCTCGTCGGTACGGTGCTGGTCGGCGCCGCGACGGCGTACGTTGGAATTCGCTTTCTGACCGGCGAGCGGTCACGGTCAGAAGTCGCGATTTCGGCCGGCTTCGGCCCGGACGGAGGCGCGATCTGGCTCCGGGGAACGCAATGACGGTCGCGCACGCGGCCTGGGAGTCTTCCCCCAAGACGGGGACGGAGCTCGAAACCTTGCTGGAGCTCGGGCAAGGCGGGATGGCCACCGCGTACCTGGCGCGGGCGGTCGGTACCGCGGGCTTCCAGCGTTTCGTCGTCTTGAAGCGCATGAACCTCGATCTGCTCGGCGATCGCGACGCGCTCGAGCGCTTCATGGCCGAGGCGCGCGTCGCGGCGCGCATTCACCACGCGAACGTGGTCGGGACGCAGCAGATCGGTCGCGACGCGGCGGGTCCTTTCATCGTGCTCGACTACGTCGAAGGTGGCTCGCTCGACGATCTCGTGACGGCGAGCGCCGAGCGCGGAGAGACGCTGCCCGTCCCCGTGCTCTTGCGCGTGGCGCTCGACGCGCTCGCTGGCCTGGACGCGGTTCATCGCGCCGAGGACACGGACGGTGGCTGTCTGTCCATTCTGCATCGCGACGTGTCGTTGCAGAACGTGCTCGTCGGCGTGCACGACGGGGTGAGCCGCCTTGCGGATTTCGGAGTCGCGAAGAGCGCTCTCGGCGTGAATCGCACGAATCCGAGCTTCCTGGTCGGCAAGCTCTGCTACCTCGCGCCGGAATACCTGCGCCGCGAGCCGTGCGGAGCGTCGCTCGATACGTACGCGCTCGGCGTGACGCTCTGGATTGCCCTGACCGGTCAGGAGCTCTGGCCGCGCGCTACCGAAGGCCAGGTGGTGCGCGCCATTCTCGACGAAGGCATTCCACCCCTCGATGGCTACGTGAAGGTGGCGCCGGACATTGCCTGGTTCGTCGCGCGCGCTTGCCATCCCGACCCCCAAAAGCGCTTTCGCACGGCGCGCGAGATGGCGGACGCCGTGGAGAGCTTCGATCGCGACTGCGGCTGGGTCGCTTCTCACGACGAGGTCGCGGCGTTCGTGCGCGAGCGGCTCGGCCAGCGGCTCCGGTATCGGCGCGAGGCTCTGGCGCAGCTTTCGAGCGGCGAAAGACGGGCCAGAAGGTCAGGCTCGCCGGATCAGGCTCTGCGTACGACCACTCCCGATCGGCGCGTCCAGCCCGCGCGTGAGGCTTCGCGCCGTGCCGAGCCGGATCGGAGTCGCGAGCAGGTTCAACGGCGCGCGAACGCGCGGCGCCGGCCGTTCGCGCGGTTCGTTCGTCACTTCAAGCCGATTCACGGCGTCGCGCTGCTGTGCGCCCTGGCCGCGCTGTCCTCGTTGGCGCTGGTCGCGGTCTCGGATCAGGAACCGCAGCGAGCGCGTGAAATGCCGCCGCTGCCCCTGCAGAGCGACCCAGCGCCACCCCCCGCTGCGCCGGCGGAAGCCACGCCGCCGGCCCCTACCGCCGTGGCCGAGCCCGTGCCCCGCGCACGCGAAGTCGCCCCCCCGCCCGTAACTCCGGTGAGCCCGGCGGCACGGCCCAAGCCGAGCCGCCCGCCGGAGGAGCGGATCGAGAAACGGAACCCGTACCGGTAAGGCCGAGCTACGGCGAGAGCGTCACCGACTCCGCGTCGAGCGCGATTTCGTACCAGCCGTGGCTGTCCCACGGAATCGCCGTGCCGTTCTGCTTGAGGGTTCCGCCCTCCACGGTCACGCGCAGGTACTTACCGGGCGGGAAATGGTCCGGGAGCGACCAGGTCCAGGTCTTGTCGCTGCCCGCGGTCGCCATCATCGCGCTCGAGAAGACCTTCTGCCCGCGCCAGTAGGAGCCGACATTCTGCATGGTGTCGATCCACATGTCGCCGAGCTCCTTGGCGTGCTCGACGCTCGCCTTCCAGCCGTTGAAGTCCACGGGCTGATAGGCGCCGTCGCTGCCGCCCGAGAAGCCGTGAATGC
>DASXWF010000488.1:0-2783 GCA_036503835.1 Polyangiaceae bacterium
TACCAGTGCGCGCGCTGCGGCGGCCGTTCGAGAGCCGGCGGCCGCTCCGCACGAAAGACGACACGCTCGGGCCCCGCCAGAGGCCGCAGCCCGCTCGGCCCCGGACGCTTCGCCGCCGCGACGTAGCCCGCCAAGCGATCCGGTAGGAACGCATCGTCCCACGCGTCGAGCTTTCGATCGGCGGGTGCGCCGAGACCCACGTCGAAGAAGGCGTACACGAAGGGATCGGGCGCCGTGAGCCTCAGGATGTGTTCCCGATACGTGTACGGAGCGACACCCGTCATGGAAGCGCGCAGGGCCCCGCCCGTGGCGCGATCGAGCGCGTCCCGCACCCGCGTCGCGCAATTGTCGCGCGCGAAATCGTAGCGGTAGGCGGCGTTCGCGGGCCGCGCATTCTCGGTGAGCGCCTGCGCGAGGGCGGTCGCCTCGTTTTCGTCGAGCAAGAGGTCCTGGAGGCTGATGCCGCGGTTCATCCTGCGGTAGTGCGCGACGGTCCTCGGGTACCGCGTCACGGAGAGGAAGTAGCGGAGGTCGCCGGAGAGGAGCCGCGCGACACTGCGCGACTCCGCGTTGTACGTTCCGAAGTTGTACACGAGCCCCGGTTGACCCGGACGCTCGACCACGAGCGCGTCGTGACCGAAGCGGGTGACCATCTCGTCGCCGGGCCCCATCGTGATCAGGGACACACGGATGGATTCGGGCGCGGCTCGGAGCGCGCGAGGCCCCGCGCCGAAAACGAGCGCGAAGACCAGCATCGAAAGAACGATTCGGAAGGTGCGTACCGAACTACCGGGTGGAGCCTTTACGCTCACCCTGGGCCGTGCCATGAAAAACTCCGACCGTTCTCGGGAAAGCGGCCATTTCGTCGACGATGCGCGCCCACCACTTCGATATCTTCCCAAGGCCGCTCACCCGAGCCCTCAGAATACAACCGCGCGCCGTGTTCGGCGAGTCTCGGCGCCGAGCCACGGCGCTCGGATGGCCAACCACCTGTCTTGCGCTCTTCGCTTTCGGCCTGCTAGCGGGCTGCGGCGCGCGGACCGGGCTGCTGGTCGAGGGCATCACCTGCCGGACGGAGGGCGAAGAGCGAAGCTGCGAGAACGCTTGCGGGGAGGGGACCGAGGTGTGTGAGGACGGAAAATGGAGCGACTGCGAGGTGCCCCCCGCCGAGCGGAGCTGCACCGACGCCTGCGGAACCGGTACTCAAACGTGCAGCACCGGCCGGTGGAGCGCGTGCGACGTGGCTCCGGTCACCCGGACCTGCACGAACGTCTGTGGCACGGGGACGGAAGTTTGTGACGGCGGCAGCTGGGGGCGCTGTGAGGTCGCGCCGGTCGAAAACCCGTGCGACAATCTGTGCGGGCAGGGAGTGCAGCGGTGTGAAAACGGGATGTTCGGTCGGTGCGAAGTTCCGATCCAGCAGCGGGATTGCATGAGCGTGTGCGGCCCCGGCCACGAGTCGTGCGTCGACGGAAACTGGCAGCCGTGCGACGCCCCCCTGCCGCGACCGCCCGACCTCGACGTGGTCATTCGGGATTTCAGGATCGAGCACCCCGATTTCGAGATCCCGAACGCGGGCGACTTCGTCGAACCGGGGATCGTCGCGAGTGTCCTCGGCGCGGATGACAAACCCGTGTATGCCGGAGACCCTGCGCGCGGGACATTGAGCACGACCGGCGCGAAAAACTTCTCGGAATGGTACAATGACGTGCCCGGGGTGAACATGACGGCGGACCTTTCGCTCGAGCTCGCGCCTGCTCCGGCGGGCGGGCTCTTCGTCTACGAAGACACGGATTTCTTTCCGATCGACGATCAGCTCTTCGGCAACGAGGGCCTGTCGCACAACTTCCACTTCACCCTCGAAGCGCGCACGGACTTTCAGTACATCGGCGGCGAGGTCTTCCGCTTCACCGGCGATGACGACATGTGGGTCTTCATCAATCGCCAGCTCGCCATCGACCTCGGCGGCCTCCACCGGCCAGCCAGCGCGAGCATCGACCTGGATCGCATCGCCGGCACGCACGGCCTCGCGCTCGGCCAGACCTATCCCTTGCACTTCTTCTTCGCCGAGCGGCACACCATCGAATCGAACTTCACGATCGAGACTTCGATCGCGGAACCCGGATCATGCGATTGAACTTCTTCGACCTGAACGCCCTTCGCGTAGCTCTTACCGCGACGGCTTCGCTTTCACTGCTTGCGTGCGGCCAGTCTTACGACGGGCGCTTCGACGCGGAAGAAGGCACCTCACCGAGCGACGAGGCTCAGTACGCGAGTCGCCTGCCTCCGCCACCGCGCATCGCGCCGGAGGTGCCGAGCTCGGTGCCGAACGACGCCGACGGCAATCGCGTCGACGACGCCATCGACCGCGAGGTGGAGGGCATGAACGCGGCGCTCCGCAGCGCGGGCGCCAGCGAAGCGTCTCTGCTGCGCGCGCGCCTCGCCGAACCGGTGCGCGTGCTCGTGATGTTCCGCGCGCCCGTCGCGGCCGGCCAGCTCGCGAGCTTCGAACGCGCGGGCGGACAAGTGCGGCGCGTCTTTCATGGCATCGCCTACGGATTCAGCGCGACCCTCCCGCGCGAGCGCGCCGCCGCCGTCGCCTCGCTCCTCGGCGACGACCTCTTGATCGTCCAGCGCGGCAAGAGGGTCGTCCTGCACCTCGACGAAGCGACGCGCAACGGCCGGGTGCGTCCGGTCTGGGCGTCGAATTTCGCGGGTCTTGCGGGCGGCTTTTCGAGCACCTCGAGCATCAACATCGCCATCGTGGACAGCGGCGTCGACGC
>DASXWF010000489.1:0-1858 GCA_036503835.1 Polyangiaceae bacterium
GGTCGGCGCCGGGCAGATGGCCGTGAGGTAGGCGACGCTCTTCGCGTTCAGATCGGCGACCGGGACGCCTTCGTCTTCCCCGAGCTCGCGCATGACCTGCGCGTGCGCGCCGGTGCCGTTGCCGCCCGTGCAGTACGCGGAGTTGCGCGGCGGCGGCGTCACGAACACGAGCGTCGCGCCGTGCTCGCGCGCGGCGTCGATGTACTCGCGAAGGTAGGTTTTGAAGTCGGTCGCGGGGTCGAGGTAGTAGGGGATGGTCTCGCCGTCGAGCTCGTAGGTGGCCGTGCGATTGCCGTCGTTCGTGCCGAATTGAACCAGGAAGTAGTCGCCCGCCTGGATGTCTTCGAGGATGTCGTCGAGGTAGCCGTTCTCGATGAAATGCCGCGCCGTCATGCCGCCCACCGCGCGGTTTTCGATCGTGACCCGGTCGTCGAAGGACTCGCCGAGCATCTGTCCCCAGCCCGCTTGATCGGTGGTGCTCGCGGTGTCCCGGTAGGTCGAAACCGTCGAGTCTCCGGCGATGAAGACGCTGAGGGGAGCACCCGTTCCGGCGCCGGCCGAGCCCGCAGCGTTCATTCCCGCCGTGCCGGCCTGACTCGAGCTTCCTGCGGCGCCTCCCGCGCCTCCGGCTCCCGCACCGCCGAACGCGCCCGCGCTCGAGCCGCCCTCCCCAGCCCTGCCGGCTCCACTGACTCCCCCACTGCCGCTCACTCCCGCACGGCCGCTCCCTCCCGAACTGCCACTCGCCCCGCCCAGCGCCGTTCCGCCCGTTCCACTCCGACCGGCCTGGTCTCCGGTGCCACCGCTTCCAGCGCCGCCGCTTCCGGCCGTTCCGGTGCTGCCGCTCGTCGTGCCCGCGTTGCCGCCGCTCGGCACTCCGCTCGTGCCGGCCGCATTTCCACCGCCGCCCATCGGCTGCGCTCCGCTCTGCCCGCCGTCCGTGGTGTCGGGCGCGGATTCGTTCGCGCAGGCCGCGCTCACGACGACCGGCACCAAGCTCAAGAGGACGACGGAAAACCGATGCACGATGGAAAGAGTCGCGCCAAAGCCTCCCGATCGGGCACCCAGCGTTTCCAACCCTCGAGGGTGCCGGCTGAGTCGCCTTTGATTTTGTGAGTTATTTCAGGTATTTGGATCGGGTTCGAGCCATGGCGACACCGGTGCTCATCGTTCTTGCTGCCCTGCTCGCCGGCGTGGGGTGCTCGCGAGGGAAGAGCACATCGGGCAGCCCCACCCCGAGCGCCGCTTCTGCGGCCGCTTCCAGCGCCGCGCCCGCGGCCTCGGTGCCTCCGCTCGGTCGGAAACACCTCGATTCTCCGACCGCGTTCGAGCTCGCACCGAGCAGCGACGGCGCGACGCTCGTGTGGGCGCCCGCGGAAAAGAAAGACGGGGCAATCCTGGCGGTCGATCTCGACGGCGCCGGCCGGCCGAAGGCGCGCGCGCGGAGCGTACTGCCCGGCGCTCGCGTGCCAGGTGTCGTCTCCGACCTCGCGATCGCCTGGGTCGAGCACGAGCTCGCGCTCGGCTGGGTGGAGCGAGAGAGCGCGAAGGCGCGGGTGCGCGCGGCTTGGGCTTCGGGCAACGGGCGTGTGTTCGAGCTCGGCAGCGCATGGGTCGCGCCGCGCACCGCGCGCGGCAACCTCGTGATCGCGGCGCGCGGCGACGCGGCGCTGGTGTTCGCTCGTGGCGGCGAGGCTCCGTGCATCGAGCCCGGCCGGCGCGGCTGCTTCGGCTTCTCCTTCCACGAGCTGCGCGGCGATCGGCTCGAAGCCACCGGCTTGCCGCTGACCGTCCCCGTGCCGTGCACGGACGGCTCCACGGCGCTCGCGGTCGTGGGGTCGCGCTGGCACTACGGCGT
>DASXWF010000490.1:0-12772 GCA_036503835.1 Polyangiaceae bacterium
TGGAGCACGCGCAGAAGTTTCACCTGCAAGCTTCCGGGAAGCTCGCCGACCTCGTCGAGCAGGATCGTGCCGCCCTGCGCGTCGCGCAGGAGGCCCGCACGGCGCGTCTGGGCACCGGTGAAGGCGCCCTTCTCGTGGCCGAAGAGCTCGCTCTCCATCAAGTTCTCGGGCAAGGCGCCGCAATTGACGACCAGGAACGGGCCGTTCGCGCGATCGGAACGCGCGTGGATCGCGCGCGCGACTCGTTCTTTGCCGGTGCCGCTCTCGCCGGTGATGAGCACTGTCGCCCGCGTCGGCGCCACGCGATCGATGACCTCGATGAGCCGGTGCATCGCCGGGCTCTTGCCGAGAAGATCCTTCTGCTCGTCGCCCGCGACCCGCGCCTTGAGGCGCAGGTTTTCGGTGATGAGCGCGCTCTTCTCGAGCGCCTTTTCGACCAACGTCGCGAGCTCGGCGGGCTGGAAGGGCTTGGCCACGAAGTCGTAGGCACCCGCGCGCACCGCGAGGATCGCGTTCTCGACCGTGGAATGAGCGGTGAGCAGGATCACCTCGCTCGCCGGGCTCCGTCCCTTGGCGATGCTCACGATGTCGAGCCCCGAACCGTCGGGCATCGCAAGATCGGTGAGCACGACCGGGAAGGGCTGCGGGTGCTGCGTGATGGCTTCGGCTCCGGCGCGAAAGCCCGGCGCCGACACGACGGCGTAGCCCTCGCGGCGAAACAGGATCTCGAGCATTTGCCGGAGGTCGGGTTCGTCCTCGATCACGAGCAGTTTGAGCGGGGGCGGAACAATCGAGGTCAAACGAGCTTTGGAAGCTACCACGACCCCAATGCGTCGCGGGTTCCCGGCGCCGGCTTGCGCCAGGCGCGGTTCGGCCTATTTTTCAAGCATATGCCTGCTTACTTTGCCTGGGCCCGCGCCGCGGGGCGGGCCGCGTTTCTGACGGCGCTCGCCGTGTACTGGCTCGGCTGCGGTGTCTCCGCCGACCCGAATGCGGCTGATTCGGGGAGCGGCGGCACGCCCGGCTCCGGTGGGAGCAGCGGAAGCAGCGGGACGTCGGAGCCCGCGCCCGAGTTGATTCTGCGCGTCGCGGACGCCGGCGGTCAATTTTACCCGCCGAATGAAGAAACCGTCACGACGGGTCCACACCACGAGATCGAGATCTGGATCCAAACGGGCGGCATGCGCACGGTGCGCTTCGCGCTGCTACCGAACGACGAGCCGGTCGCGAACGGCGACACGACGCCCGGCGACGCCGCGCTCAGCGCCACCGAAGTGACGACGAACATCGAAGGCTTCGGGCGGGTCACCCTCACCGCGCCCGGCAGTCCGACCACGTTCTTGCTCCGCGCTTCGGTCGGAACGCTCGCCTCCGCGCAGGTGCGCTTCTCGGTGCTGATGATGAACCGAGCGGCGCTCGAGGTGGTTCCGCTCTACGGCGGGAGCCGGCCCGTCGAAGCCTGGACGGCGAGCTTTACGCCAGACAAGACCTGCAGCGAGCTCGAAGGCACTCCGCCGGAGGACGGGGAAGGAGAAAAGAGTTCGCAGGCGCCCGTCGAACTCGTCGACGTTCCGGTCGGCCCGAAGCTCGCGATCACCTTGCGCGCGGAGCGGTTCGCGTGGGGCTGCGCGAATCTCACGACGGCCGTGGAGGCCAGCGTGCCCGAACGCGTCGAGATCCTGGTGACGGACGTCCCGATCCGGCTCGATCAGAGCCAGGTCGATCTCGAGCTCTCCCTCACTTCGCTGGACGCCTGGACGGGCGCGCTGGCCGCCCCGCTCGAAGCCCTGCAGGCGGCCATCCGCGACGGGGCCGAGGACGACGTGGAAGCGCTGCTCGACGCGATGGAGAGCTCGCTCGACGGCAGCGAACGAGCGGACTTCGCGAGCACGCGCACGGCTCGAACCTGGGACACGCGAGTGCGTGCGGCGCTCGGCGACGAGGCGGGCACGTTCCTCACGGCGCCGCTCGAGCGCTGGCTCGCGGCCGGCCTCGCCGACCTGGACGGCGACGGCGCGTTCGTCGGCCGGCTTTCGGGGAGCGAGGCCGCCCCGGGTTCGGCCGAATTTTCTCTGAGCGCGGTGTTCGGGCTCGATCCGGAGGAAGCGGGCTTCCGCGTGCAGGGCCTCGGTCCGTGGATGGCCCCGACCGACGACGTGGTCTTCGGCGTGCTGCTCGACTTCAATCCCGCCACCTTCTTGGTCGCCGCGGCGCGCGCGCCTGCGGTCGACGAGGTGGACGGCGCGGAGAGCATCGGGGACGCGCTCGCGGAGCTCATTCCGTGTCGCGACGTCGCCGCCGCGCTGACGAGCTACGCGAGCTGCGACGCGGAATGCGCCGAGCGCGTCTGCCGTTCCGGGCTCGACGCGACGATCGAGCGGCTTTCGGCGTTCGATCTCGGCGTCGCCAAGCTGAACGTGGGGGCGAGCGGCTCGGCGAGCGTCGGAGCCGACGCCGAGCTCGAGCATTTCGAGGGTGAGTGGCTCGGCAAGCTCGAGTACCAGGACCAAATGGTGAGTCTCGAGGGCAGCGCCAGCGCTTCCAGCTCGGAATAGCGCGAGGTCAGCCCGCGCTCTCGGAAATAGCGCGAAGTCAGCCCGCGATGCCGGCGCGCGCGAGACGGATCTGAATCGCGAGCGCGTACGCGCCGAGCGCCTCGACCGCGGACACGCCGCGGCCCGCGCGAGCGTCGCGGGCGAGCGCGCGGAACTCGAGGTAGCGGCGGCCGTCGATGCCGAGCACGAGCGCGACGGTCGCCGGATCGCGCGGGGCGTCGTTGGTGCCGAGCGCCGCGGCGGCGCCCGCGAGCGAGCGCGCCACGAGCCCTTCCGCCGAGGCGAGCGCCCGCGCATGATCGCCCGCGGCAAGCGCCGCCTCGAGCTCGCGCACCAGGCCCCGCTCGGCGAGCGGCCACAGCAATTCGAAGCCGAGACTCCGCGGCGCCGCCTCGTGGAGGGGCCGTGCCTCGGGCACCGCGGCGGACCCGCGGGAAGCGGGCGCGGGCGCGGCGGGCGCGACAGGTGGCACGGGCGCGAGCGGCGCCGAGGGCGCGAGCGGCGCCGGCTTCAACGTCGACTTGTGCGGACGAATGGTGCCGCTCGTTCCGGTCCCGCGCGTGGACTCGACGCCGTCCGTCGCGGCCTCCGCGAGAGCGGCGGAGGCGTCGCCCACCACGAGCCGCGCAGCGGTTTCTCCGGCGTCATTTTCCGGCAGCTGCGAGAGCCGGAGCTCGCCGCCGGCGCGCGGCGGTTCGACGCGCGTCATCGGCCGCGGCGTGATGACCGCTTCGGCGCCGCGCAGCGCCTCGGCGAGACCGCCCTCCGCGACGCCGAGTCCACCGATGATGCCGCCGCCCTCGCCCGGCATGCGTTCCTGGAAGTCGTCGAGCACGGCGCGTGTCACCACTTCGAGCGCCTCGTAGATGCCTTCGCCGTTCATGGCGCACGAGCCGAACGACGGAGCGCGGTGGCGGTTCAGGAGCTGCTCGAGCTCGTCGATCGGCACCGCGTCGTAGAGATCGCGCTTGTTGTACTGAATCACGTGCGGGATGGCCGAGAGCTGCCGGCCGTGCGCCTCCAGGTTCTCCTGCAGGTTCTGCCAGCTCTCTTCGTTGGCGTCGCTGCGAACGCGCTGCGAGTCGAAGACCAGCACGAGACCGTCGGCGCCCGTCAGCACGAGCTTGCGCGTGGCGTTGTAATAGACCTGTCCCGGTACGGTGAAGAGCTGCAGGCGCACGTTCATGCCGCGCACGTTCGGCAGCCGGATCGGCAAGAAATCGAAGTAGAGCGTGCGGTCGACGGGCGTCGCGAGGCTCACCATCTTCCCGCGGTGCTCGGGACGCGCCGTCGCGTGGATGTACTGCAGGCTGGTCGTCTTTCCGCCCAGACCCGGCCCGTAGTAGACGACCTTGAAGACGACCTCGCGGGCGAGCGGGTTGACGACGGGCATGGGGTCGGAACGGGACTCTACCCCCCCTGCGCCTCGTACAGATCGCGAATCTGTCGCGCGTTCGGCGAGAGCACCGAGAGAGCCACGGAAACCACACTCGCTAGCAGGCAAAGGCCCGCCAGGACGGTCATCAGTCGGTGCAGCCGCAGCCGCACTTGCTCGCGATGGAACAAGAATCCGAGCAGGATGCCCGCGAAGAAGCCGCCGAGGTGGGCGGGGGTGTTCACGGGTAAGAGCAGACCGAGCAGCACGGCAAAAATCAGGTAGCGCGTGAGGGCGCGCCGCCACTCCGGATCCCGCCGCGAATACAGGATCCCGACCACGGCGCCGATCTGGCCGAACACGCCGCCGCTCGCGCCCGCGGTCGGCGGGCCGCGGACCTCATACCAGATTTCGCTCGCCAGAAAGCCGAGGATTCCCGAGAGCACGAACAGCACCACGAAGCGGGCGCTGCCGATCCCCCGCTCGAGGGCGCGCCCGAGGTCGGCAAAGGTGAAGAGGTTCATCGCGATGTGCAAAAAGCCCACGTGCACGAACACCGCGCTCAGCAGGCGCCACGGCTCGAGCACCCCGAGCGGCATCTCGAACCCGTAGAAGCGGAAGTACCCGAGCGCACCGAAGGTCACGAGCGTCGGAATGCGGAATCCGGCGAAGAAGTCGCCCTGCAACAGCCGTTTCCACAACGCGCCCCCATCGACCATCAAGCACAACCCGAACACCAAGAGCTGGAGCCCGATGATGAGGCGCGTCATCGGCGCCTCGACGCCGAGCGACTCGCGCACGAAGCGGAACAGCCCGCCCAGCACGGGGCCCGGCAAGCGCCGCCCGCAGCTATAGCAGCGAGTTTCGTGGGAGCTGTTCAGGGAGCGGCAGTACGGGCAGAGGCGAGCGGCCATCGGGGCCGGGGAGCCTAGCCCAGCCCGGAGGCGGGAAGCCCGAGCCCCGGGCGTAAGTTTCGGGCCGCACGCGCGTTCAGAGGCTGTGCAGGCCGCTCTCGTCCTTTCCAGCGCCTGGGCCCCGTCCCGGCGGCCGCCGCCCGCGCTGAGGGCAATCCCCGCCCGGACTCGCGGAGCCCGCCGCGCGGAGGGTAGAGTCGCCCGCGTGATCGACGAAGCGGAGCTCGAGACGGAGCGGCAGCTCTGCGAGCGCGCGAAGACGGGCGATCGCAGCGCGCTCGGCGCCATCCTCGGCAAGCACGGACCGCGCCTCTACCAGAGCGTACTTCTGCCACGCCTCGGACAGCGCGCGGCCGCGGAAGAGGCGCTGTCGCTCACCTACCTCAAGGTCGTGGAGCGCTTCGGACAGTTCGAGTGGCAGCACGTGGGCGTCTATCCCTGGTTGCGCGTCGTCGCCCTGCGCGTCGCGCTCGACCAGCTGCGCTCGCGCAAGCGCGAGCGCTTGTTCGACGCCGACGCTCTGGAGCGCGAGGTCGACCACGCCGAGCGCGAGGCGCGCGACGCGGCCACGCTGGAGGCGCAGGACCTCGCCTTCGCGCGCGCCCGCGTCGTCGGGCTGCTCGACCGCATCCACCCGCGCTACGCAGAAGCCATCCGCCTGCGCGTGCTGGAGGAGCGCCCGCGCCACGAAGCCGCGGCGGAGCTCGGCGTCGCCGTGGGCACCTTCGACGTGGTACTTCATCGCGCGATGGCCGCCCTGCGCAAGCTGCTCGACGCCGAGGATCGGCAGCCATGAGCGCCTACGACGAACGCCCCGAGCTCGCGCCCGGCGAGGCCCTACCGCCCGAGCGGGAAGCCGAGCTCGCGGAGGCGCTCCGGGCGGCGTTCGCGCCGGCGCCGCTCTCGAGCGAACGCCACGCCGAGCTGCTCGCGTCGGCGCTCGAAGACCCGTTCGCGCCCGCGAGCGCCGAAGAGATCCGCGAAAGCGAGCGCCTGCGCCGTGCCCTCGACGAGGGCGACGACACGCACGAAGGCGCGGCGCTCGCGCGCGCCCTGCGCGCCGCGCTTCAACCCGAGGAGTTACGCGCTCCGGCGGAAGCGCACGCGCGCGCCGGCGTCGCGGCGAGCGCTTCCAAGGCGTCGGGCCGCGGCAACGTCGTGTACGCGAGCTTCGGCGCGCTCGCCCTCGCCGCGGCGGCGGCCTTCGCGTTGCTGCTCACGCGTGAGCCCGAACCCGAGGCCTCGAAGACGGCCGCGAGCCCGCGGCCCGCGCTCTTGCAGTCGCGCACGACGGGTCCGCTCTTTCAGGAGCCGTTCGAAGCCGGGCAGACCAGCGCGCGGGTGGACCGCATCGCGCTCGCCCGCTCGCGCGAGCTGCGCGAAAACCAGTACGCGCTCTGGGGGCTGCGATGACGCGCCCCCGCGCAGGCTCGGCCGTTCGACCGGCGCTGTTCGCGTTCTTGTTGGGGCTCGGCGTGCTGACCGGCGCCTGCGCGCGCGATCGGCGCGACAGCGGCTGCATCGAAGCGGACGCCGGCGCCCCGATCGATCCGGCGCTGCTCGCGTTCCTGAGCCGCGCTCGCGCTGCCCACCACGCGGCGGACGCGCACGAAGCGAAGAACGATCCGGCGGCGGCGATGAAGGAGCTCGAAGCGGTCGTGAACGGGGCGCTGCCCCCGCGCTCGGACGCTCCGGAGGTTCGGGAGGTGCTCGCCGACTCGCTCGCGCGCCTCGCCGAGCTCGGGGCTCGCCGGGGCGACTTCGCCGGCGCGGAGAAGAGCATCGAACGCGGGCTCGGCCTCGTACCCCGGGCGAGCTACTTTCGCGGCCACCTGGTCGAGGTGCGCGGGCTCGTGGAGGAGCAGCGCAGCAAGGCGCTCGCCGCGGCCGGCGACGCCGACGGCGCCGCGCGCGCGAGAGAGCGAGCGCTCGCCGCCTTCCAGGAAGCAATGCAGATCCAGAACGCCGTGATCGAGCGCGCCGCGCCCGCGGCTTCCGCAGACTGAAGCAGCGCTCGATTCGCCCAGAAGCACCGCTAAAATCGGCAGCGAGAAGGCAGAGGTGCTAGACTTCGCCGGGGTGTCCGCCGACAAGGAGCGCCGCTTGAGCCTGGCCGAAGGAGTCGATCTCCGGGCCCTGCCGATCACGCCCGAGGACGCCTTCGTGCTGTCGCGCGTCGACGGCAGCGCCGGCGAGGCGGACATCGCGCTCGCCACCGGACTCGCGCTCCACGCGGTGCGCGCCTCGCTCGCCAAGCTCGCCGGGCTCGGCGCGATCCGCGAAGACATCGTGACGGGCCAGGTCTCGCGCCCGGCGCAGACCACCTCGACCTCCGGGACCTTCCACATCGGTCCGATCGTGGAGACGCGCGGCGCGCCGAGCGGCCAGCATCCCGCCGCGTCGCTCTACGATCCCGCGGAGCTCGACGAGCCGGTGGATCTCGAGCTCGCGCGCAAGCGCCAGATCCTCGACGCGTTCTACAGCCTCGACCGCCTCTCCCACTACGAGCTCCTCGGCGTCGAAGCCAAGGCCGAGAAGAAGGCGATCAAGACGGCGTACTTCGAGCTCGTCAATCACTTCCACCCGGACCGCTACTTCGGGAAAAACCTCGGCAGCTTCAAGGGCAAGCTCGAGAAGCTCTTCACCCGCGTGACCGAAGCGCACGACGTGCTCACGAGGGGCGTCGCTCGCGAGGAGTACGACCGCTATCTCGCGTCGGTGCGGCAAACGCAGGCGCTCGACCAGACGCTCGCCGACAAGCGCTCGCACACGAGCGAGGTCGAGCGCGTCGAGCGCGAAATTCAGCAGCAAATTCAGCTCGAGGAGAAGGCGCGCTCCTCGCGCCCTCCACCGCTCCCGCCCTCGCCCGCCCCGCCCCCGCAGAGCGACCCGAGCTCCGCGCCGCGACCGGTTCCCACCACGAGCTCGGCCCCGCCCCTGACGCGTCCGGGCGACGCCGAGGCACGGCGCCGGGCGCTCGCGCGGAAACTCGGCATTTCGATTCCGCCGGCCAGCCGCGCCTCTCCCGCTCCCGCGCCCGCGCCCGCGCCGTCCTCCACGCCGAGCCCGAGCGCGCGCGAAGCCGCCGCGGCGGATCTGAAGCGGCGCTACGAGGAGCGGGTGGCCGAGCTCCGCCAGCGTCAGGTCCGGCGCTACCTCGACGCGGCGAGCGAGGCCGAAGCGCGCCGCGATCTCGTGTCCGCGACCAACGCGCTGCGCATCGCCGTCTCCCTGAATCCCGAGGACAAGAGTCTGGAAGCGCGCCTGCGCGACACCGAAACGCGCGCCGCGAACGGCCTCGCCGACAGTTACCTCGAGCAGGCGCAGTACGAAGAGCGCGAGGGGCGCTGGCTCGAGGCCGCCGCGTCGTACCGGCGGGCCTCCCGGGGCAAACCCTCGCCTCGCGTGTTCGAGCGCACCGCGCACTGCCTGCTGAACGGCAAGGGCGATCTCAAGGAGGCGGCCGACTTCGCTAAGCGCGCTCGCGACGCCCTACCCGACGACCCCTACATCCGCCTCACGCTGGGCAAGATCTACAATGAGGCCGGCATGAAACAGAGCGCCATCGCCGAGCTGGAACGCGCCCAGCAACTCGCGCCCAAGGATGATACCATCAAAGACTGGCTCCGCCGGGTACGCCGGAGCGAGGCCTAGGGCGGGACCCCGGCGAACGCGAAGCAAGAGACGCGAAGGAAATCAATCAGATGGAGCGAGTCATCGGCATCGATCTGGGGACGACCAACTCCTGTGTATCCATCCTGGAGGCTGATGCCCCGATCGTGATCACGAACCGCGGCGGCTACAAGACGACCCCGAGCGTGGTCGCCGTGACCGAAGCCGGCAAGCGTCTGGTCGGTCACATCGCCAAGCGCCAGGCCATCACGAACGCCGAAAACACGGTGTACGCTGCCAAGCGCCTGATCGGCAGGAAGTGGAACTCGCCGCAGGTCAAGAACGCGATCATGACCTCGAGCTACACGATCGTGGAGGGGCCGCACAACGACGTGCGCATTCGCCTGCGCGACAAGACCTACTCCGTCCCCGAAGTGAGCTCGATGGTGCTCCAGGAGATGAAGGTGATCGCGGAGGACTACCTGGGCGAGCCGGTCAAGAAGGCCGTCGTCACGGTGCCCGCCTACTTCAACGACAATCAGCGCCAGGCGACCAAGGACGCCGGGACCATCGCCGGGCTCGACGTGATCCGCATCATCAACGAGCCGACGGCGGCCGCGCTCGCCTACGGCTTCGGCAAGGATTTCGACCGGACGGTCGCCGTGTACGACCTCGGCGGCGGCACGTTCGACATCAGCATCCTCGAAATCGGCGCCCACGGCGTGTTCAAGGTGATCAGCACGACCGGCGACACCTTCCTCGGAGGCGAGGACTTCGACGCCCGCATCATCGACTGGCTCGTGAACGGCTTCCAGCAGGAGCACGGCATCGACCTGCGCCAGGATCGCATGGCCCTGCAGCGGCTGCGCGACGCCGCCGAGAAGGCGAAGTGCGAGCTTTCGGGCACGCGCGACACCGAGATCAACCTGCCGTTCATCATCTCCACCGGGCGCAACGAGGCGCTCCACCTGCAGCGCGCGCTCGATCGCGCGACGCTCGAGAGCCTGACCTCGGATCTCGTGGAGCGGACCGTCGACATCTGCCGCCAGGCGCTCACCGACGCGCGCCTCAACGTCACGGAGATCGAGGACGTGGTGCTGGTCGGCGGCATGACGCGCATGCCCGCGGTGCAGCAGGCGGTGCAGACGTTCTTCAAGCGCGACCCGAACAAGAGCGTGCACCCGGACGAGGTGGTGGCGATCGGCGCCGGCATCCAGGGGGCGGCGCTCGTGCGCGAGAAGCAGGAGATGATCCTGCTCGACGTGACGCCCCACGCGCTCGGCATCATGACCTTCGGCAGCCACTTCGAGGAGCTGATTCCACAGAACACGACGGTACCGACCTCCCGCGCCAAGACCTTCACCACGAGCCGCGACGACCAGACTGCCGTGAAAATCCTGGTTCTGCAGGGGGAGAGCCAGCGCGCCGACGAGAACGAGCTGCTCGGCGAGTTCATCCTGACCGGCCTGCGCCGCGCGCCGAAGGGGCAGGTCGAGATCGAAGTGACCTTCGAGATCAACAGCGACGGCATCGTGAGCGTGCAGGCGAAGGACCTCGAGACCGGCCAGGCGCAGTCGATCCAGGTGACGGCCTCGAGCGGGCTCACCCAGGACGAGATCAAGAGCATGATGTCGAACGCGCGCGACTACATGGTCGAGCGTCGCACCGACGAGCGCTTCGAGGGCGCCAAGCAGGAAGCCGAGACGCTGATCGCCGAGATCGAACGGCTGTTCCCCGACATCGAGCGAGCCGTGGGGTCGGCGGATTTCGGCAGGGATGCGCTCGCCAAGGCCAAGACCGCGGTCGAACGCACGCGCGCCGCGATCGAGTCGAAGAGCACGCAAGCCGTCGAACAACAAGTCGAGCAACTCGGGCGTACCCTGCGCATGTTCAAGGGGGTGGTGACCCGCGGCTAGGCGCGGGCCCGTGACCCACGTGGCTGGAACCGACCGACGCGAACGCCAGAGCTCCTTTTTGGAGCCGCTGGAGCTCGAGGATCTCGATGGTCCGTCCGAGCCCGTGAGCCCTCTCCGCGAGGACGAGGAGGATCCGAGCGTCTTCGACCGGGTCACGGCCGTGCCGGGCGAGCTGCCCACGCTCGCGCCCGGCGCTCCCGAAGCGGAGACACCGGAGGTCGCTCCCGCGTCCAGCGTGAACGCCGCCGCGCAGCCGTCCGCCCCGGTGCACCACCCCTCCGATCCTCCGCCCGTCCTCGGCGGACCCGTCTCCTCGAACAAGCGCCCGCGGCGCATTTCGTCGCGGCCGCCGCGCCCGCCGTCCCGACCCTCGATCGAGCGCCCTTCCCGGCGCCCTTCCACGCCACGGCAGCAGGCCGTGGAGATCGAAATCGAGCTCGAGGTCGTGGACGACGAGGAGGAGGTGACGCGCGAGCAGCAACGCCAGGTGCGCCCCGACGCGCTCGAGGTCGAGCTGCCCGTCGCTCAGCCGCTGTCGCTCGGCGGGCCCGCGGTGATGCCCGCGACCGACGCCGACCTGATCGAGATGAAGGATCGCTACGCGACGGGCGACTTCAGCGGCGCGCTCGTGATCGCGGAGTCCATCCTCGAGGCGCTGCCCGAGCACGAGGAGGCGCGGAGGTGCCAGGCGCGCTGCACGGACGTGCTTTCGCAGATGTACCTGGCGCGCCTGGGCTCCCTGCGCCAGGTGGTGCAGGTCGCGCTCTCGGCCGAGCAGATCCGCTGGCTCTCGCTCGATCACCGCGCCGGCTTCTTGCTGTCGCTCGTGGACGGCATTTCGAGCATCGAGGAGTTGCTCGACATCAGCAGCATGCCGCGCCTGGAAGCGCTGCGTATCCTGTACGGACTGCTCGACCAGCGCGTGATCGCGCTGTCGGGCTGAGCTCCCCTTCCCGCGCCCCGGCCGGCACCTCGCATGCGCGCCTCGCAGGCCCAGCGTTCCCTCGAGAAATTCCGCGACGTCACGCTCGGCGTGGCGGCGCTCGGCCTGGCGGCGCTGATCGCCCCGCGCATCCCGCGAGCCTCGGCGGGCGAAATCCCCGACCCGACTCCCGTGAAGCCCGCGGCGCCCCCCGCGACGGAGCCGGCGATCACGCCGGAGTCCCCGCCCCGCGTCGCCTCGTACACGCTCTCGGCCAAGCTCGACGCCCCGCGCCACGAAATCACCGCGAGCGGCACGCTCGTCTTCCGCAACGTGTCCGAGGCGCCGCTCGCGGAGCTCTACTTCCACCTCTATCTGAACGCCTTCAAGAACGAGAAATCGCTCTTCTTGCGCTCGCCCTTCGGCGAGGGTCGCGGCGGCGGACGCGCGGAAGACTGGGGCTACATCGACGTGGCGCACTGCCGCGCGCGCGAGCTCGACGGAGTCGATCTCTGGCCCGGGCGAACGCCCGGAACGCCCTCGGAGCCGGACGACGAGACGGACGTGCGCGTGCCGCTGCCGCGCCCGCTCGAGCCCGGCGCGAGCTTGACCCTCGACCTCGAGTGGAAAGCCAAGCTGCCGGCGGTCGTGCTGCGCACCGGCCATGCTCGGGACTTTCACTTCGTGGGACAGTGGTTTCCGAAGCTCGCCCGGCTCGAGCCCACGGGTCGGTTCGCGCATTTCCCGTTCCATCCGCAGGCGGAGTTTTATGCCGATTACGGCGACTACGACGTGACCCTCGATGTGCCCGCGGCGGCGCTTTCCGCCGCGACCGGCGAGCGCGTCGAAAGCCACGTCCGCGGCGACCGCCGAGTGGAGCGCTACCGCGCCCGAGCGGTGCACGACTTCGCCTGGACGGCGTGGCCGGGGTTTCGCGAGCGCACGGCGCGCATCGACGGCGTCGCCGTGCGCCTGCTCCATCCGGAGGGCTACGAGACCGCCGCCGAGACGACCCTCGCCACGCTCGCCCGTGCGCTGCCGCTCGCTTCGCGCCTCTACGGTCGCTACCCCTACCCGACGCTCACTGCCGTCCACCCTCCCGAACACGCCGCGGAGGCCGGCGGCATGGAGTACCCGACGCTGATCACGACCGGCGGGCCCTGGTACCTCGGGCTGCTCGGCGATCGCGCGCTCGAATCGGTGACGATCCACGAGCTTCTGCACCAGTGGTTCTACGGACTCGTCGCCACGAACGAGGCCGCCGCGCCGATCCTCGACGAAGGCGTGACCAGCTACGCCGAGCTCCACGCGCTCGAGGCGGCGTACGGTCCCGGCTCCGCGTTTCGCGGCTTCGGCGTCGAGCTGTCGGCGACGGCGCTCGCGCGGGCGCTTTCGGCCGCGCGCGCGGAGGACCTGCCGGTCGCCTCGCCGGCCGCGGATTTTCCGGGGTTTCGCGCGCTCGCCGCGCTCGTGTATTC
>DASXWF010000491.1:0-3584 GCA_036503835.1 Polyangiaceae bacterium
CACCGTGCAGCTCTCCGTCGTCTCCTGGAACATCCATAAGGGCATCGGCGGCATCGACCGCCGCTATCGCATCGACCGGGTCATCTCCGTGCTCGCCGGCGTCGCCCCGGACATCGCGCTGCTTCAAGAAGTCACCGACGGCCTGCCGCGCGCGCACTTCCACGACCAGGCGGCTCTCTTGGCCGAGGCCCTGGACATGCACCACGTCGCGTTCGGCCCCCAGCACCGGTTCAGCATCGGCGGGTACGGCAACGCCATTTTGAGCCGCTGGCCGCTCTCGCACATCGAGCACGTCGATCTCACGATCGGCAAGCGCAAGAAGCGCGGCGCGATCGTCGCTCATTGCCGGCTGCGTTTCGGCGAGCACACCAAGAGCGTCGTGCTCTGCAACCTGCACCTCGGACTTGCCGGCTCGGAGCGCGACCAGCAGCTCGAGCGGTTCCTGAGCTGCGGCCCGATCACGCGCCTGCACGCCGATACGGCCGTCGTCGTCGGCGGCGATCTGAACGACCTCTGGGGCTCGCTCGGCCCTCGTTTTCTCGATCCGGCGGGTTTCTCGCGGGTCGGGCGCATGGTGAACACCTTTCCCGCAGCGATGCCGATCAGGCCGCTCGACGGCATCTTCGTGCGCGGGAACTTTCGCTCGCGCGCCTGCAGGTCGCTCTACGACCCGCTCACGCGCCAGGCCTCCGACCACCTGCCGCTCTTCTGCGAGCTCGACCTGCGCCCGCACGACTCTTGACGCCACGGCGAGGCGCGGTCGAAAGTCGGGCCCGCCGCGGTTTCCGCGGCGAACGGAGAGAACAGCGATGCCCGAGTCCACCCCGCCGAACGCCTTGCCCGAATGGCGTGCCCTGAGCGACCACGCCGCGCGCCTGCGCTCTGTCGAGCTGCGCTCGCTCTTCGCCGCAGATCCCACGCGCGGCGAGCGCTTCTCGCTCGAGGCCGCCGGCATTTTCCTCGACTACTCGAAGCAGCGCGTCACCGCCGAGACCCTCGAGCTCCTGTTCCGGCTCGCCCGGGCGCGCGGGCTCTCCGAACGCACCCGGGCCATGTTCGAGGGCGAGCGCATCAACGTCACCGAGAACCGCGCCGTGCTGCACACGGCCCTGCGCGCGGCGCGCGGCACGCGGGTCGAGGTCGACGGCAAGGACGTCGTGCCGGAGGTCCACGCCGTGCTCGACCGCATGGCCGAGTTCAGCGCGCGCGTCCGCAGCGGCGAGTGGAAGGGCTTCACGGGCAAGCGCATCCGCCGCGTCGTGAACGTCGGCATCGGAGGATCCGACCTCGGGCCCGCCATGGCTTACCTGGCGCTGCGCGCGGCGAGCGACCGCGCGCTCGAGCTCCGCTTCGTCGCGAACGTCGACGCCACGGACTTCGCGGAAGCGGTTCACGACGCCAACCCCGAAGAGACCCTGTTCGTCATTTGCTCGAAGACGTTCACCACGCTCGAGACGCTCGAGAACGCCAGGACCGCGCGAAAGTGGCTGCTCGCCGGGCTGAAGGACGAGCGCGCCGTCGCGAGCCACTTCGTGGCCGTCTCCACCAACGCCGGCGAGGTCGCGAAATTCGGCATCGACACCGCCAACATGTTCGGCTTCTGGGATTGGGTCGGCGGCCGCTACTCGCTCGACTCCGCGATCGGCCTGTCGCTCATGATCGCGATCGGTCCGGAGGGATTTCGCGAGCTGCTCGCCGGCTTCCGCGAGATGGACGAGCATTTCCGGCACGCTCCCTTCGAGCGCAACCTGCCGGTGATCCTCGGCCTGCTCGGCGTCTGGTACGGAAACTTCTTCGGCGCCGAGACGCACGCCGTGCTCCCGTACGACCAGTACCTCGCTCGGCTGCCCGCCTACCTCCAGCAGCTCGACATGGAGAGCAACGGCAAGCGCGTCGATTTGCAGGGCCGGCCCGTCGAGTACCAGACCGGCCCCGTGATCTGGGGCGAGCCCGGCACCAACGGACAGCACGCGTTCTACCAGCTCATCCACCAGGGGACGAAGCTCATCCCCTGCGACTTCATCGGCTTCGTCAACAGCCACAACCCGCTCGGCGCGCACCACGACCTCTTGATGGCGAACCTGTTCGCGCAGTCGGAGGCGCTCGCCTTCGGCAAGACGGCCGCCGAGGTCCAAGCCGAGGGCGCCGCGCCCGAGCTGGTCTCGCACCGCACCTTTCCCGGAAATCGGCCCTCGAGCACGCTCCTGCTCGACAAGCTCACGCCCGCCGCGCTCGGGCGCATCATCGCGCTCTACGAGCACAAGGTGTTCGTGCAGGGCACGATCTGGAACGTCAATTCCTTCGATCAGTGGGGCGTCGAGCTCGGCAAGGTGCTCGCCAAGCGTATCGCCGGCGAAATCACGAGCGAAGCGGCGCCGGCGCTGGCGCACGACAGCTCCACGAACGGGCTCATCGCGCGCTACCGAAAGCTGCGCGGGCGCGGCTGACGCGCGCTCGGCGTCAGCCCACTTCGGCGCGCAGCTTCTCGGAGAGCGCGGCGCCTTCGTCGGGATCGAGCTTCTTCGACGGCCAGCCCACGCCGAGCCCGCGCTCCTCGCTGGGCTTCGGGATGACGTGAAAGTGCACGTGGAGCACCGCCTGGTGCGCGAGGCGGCCGTTGTTCTGGAGCACGTTGTACTCCTTCGTGCCGGTCACCTTCATCAGGGCGCGGCAGAGCCGCGGCAGGACACGACCGATGGCGGCCGAGGACTCGTCGGAGAGCTGGTCGAGGGTTTCGGCGGGCTCCTTCGGAATGACGAGCAGATGACCGGGTGAGAGCGGGCCCACGTCGAGAAAGGCGAGCACGCGATCGTCTTCGTACACGCGGTGAGCGGGAATCTCCCCGCGCAGAATCTTGGAGAAAATCGTCTCGCCCATGGCACGCGGAACTTAGCATTCGTGCTCTGCGAACGCGCGACACTTCGAGCACGCCGGGAATTTTGCAGCAAACTCGGGCAAAAGGCGCTCGAGTTCACTTTGCAGTGGCTCGAGTGAAGTGGGACCATTGCCACCATGTCGCGTCGCTTCGGAACTGCTTCGCTCGCTTGCGTGTCCACACTGGTCGTCGCCACGTCCGCATCGGCACACGTGCGACTCGACTATCCGACGCCGCGCTACCCGGAAGTTCAGGGCCAAGCCGACGCCGACATCAAGCAAGCACCGTGCGGTAACACCGGCGACTCGCGCACAACGGACGAGAGCAGGATCACGACGCTCGAAGCAGGCTCGACCATCACCGTCGAATTTCGGGAAGCCATTCCACACCCCGGCTGGTTTCGGATCGCCTTCGACGATGACGGTCAAGACGATTTTCCGACGCCTCCGACTTCCGGTAGCGCGCCTACATCCGCAACCTATCCGATCCTGGTTGACGGAATCCCCGGTGGCGGCACTCGCAACATGGCCTACACGGCGGAGATCACGTTGCCGGACACGCCCTGCGACAACTGCACCTTGCAGTTGATTCAAGTGATGACCGACAGGCCCAACAACCCCTCGTACTACACGTGCGCCGACATCGTCCTGACGGCACCGTCCGGTGCGGGCGGCGCAGGCGGAAGCGGTGGCGCGGGTGGGGGCGGCAC
>DASXWF010000492.1:0-3454 GCA_036503835.1 Polyangiaceae bacterium
GCCGGAGTCGCGGTTCGAGGATGCCCACGATCCGGAATTGCGCGATGACGGGACCGTGCTCTTGTACGACAACGGCGGATTCCTGAACCACTCGCCGGGCGAGTACCACTCGCGCGTCCTCGAGTATCAGCTCGACGAGGAGGCGAAAACAGCCACTCGAACGTTCGAGTTTCCAGGCGATTTCGACGTGGACACCTGGTACAAGGAAGAATGGTACTCGGCCATCATGGGCAGTGCGAATCGCCTTGCGAACGGCAACATCCTTGTCAACGCACCCGGTGGATTGAGCACCCGAGTGACGCGCATCTTCGAAATCACCCGATCCGGAGAGGTCGTTTGGCAAATCATGCTTCCGGCGGGAGTCAACTCGTACCGAGCCCGGCGCATTTCACCTGCGCCGCTCGTCGAATCGCTGCATTGGGCATCACACCAATGATCGCCAGGTCACGGTTTCCAGACCCGGACCACTTCAAGCTCCGCGACGTCGTTCGTGGTCCCACTTCATCTGCCAGACCCGGAACGCCGCCTCCACCTGGATCCTGAGCGACATCTTGGACTCTCCACGGCTGCGATCCGGGAAATGGATCGGGACCTCCGCGATGCGAAGCCCGAGCGCGTGGGCGAGGTACGCCATCTCGACGAGAAAGACGTAGCCGTTCGCGCGCACGTCGTGGAGCGGCATCCGCTCGAGCGCATCGCTCCGCCACAAGCGAAACCCCGTGGTGAGATCGCGCTGGGGCAAGCCGAGGATCGTGCGAGCGTACTGATTCCCGAACGCCGAGAGACCCTTGCGCCAAGCGGGCCAGCGCTGGTCGACGCTCCCGCCCGGCACATAGCGCGAGCCGAGCACCAGATCGGCCCGTTCGAGCGCGTTCCCCATGGCGAGCAAGCAGCCCGGTTCGTGGGAGAGATCGGCGTCCATCTGAGCCACGGCATCGGGCTTTGCTTCGACGGCGATCCGAAATCCCTCGAGGTAGGCACTCCGCAAGCCCTGGCGCACGGGACGATGGTGAACGGCGACCTGGTCCGGATGCGCGGCGGCGAGGCGGTCGGCTTCCGCTCCGGTTCCGTCCGGGCTGTTATCGTCGACCACGAGAAGCCGGATGTCGGGCCCGAGCGCCAGCAGCGAGCGCGCGAGAACCGGCAGGTTCTCCGCCTCGTTGTAGGTCGGAACGACCACCGTGATGCGCATGGAACGGCGTCAGGTAACTCGGCGGCCCCCAGTCTGACAAGCCGGCCCGCACCTTCCAGGGCAGGGGATACGTGGAACTTGTGCTCGCGCCAGACGCGTGTACGGTTCGCCCGCTCTGGCTTCCTTGGCTACGCCGATCGTGACTTCACCTCCTCCCAGCGGGCGGATGACTCCAGCTCCCGTGGGGCCGCTCGTCGTCCCCGCGCAGTCGCTGGCTCCGGGCCCCGCGCTGCGCTTTTCGCTCGTCATCCCGACCTACAACGAAGCGAAGAACATCGCCCTGCTCATCGACCAGCTCGAACGGCTGCTCGAGCCGGTGCTGGGCGAGCGCTACGAGCTCATCGTCGTCGACGACGACAGTCCCGATCGGACCTGGGAGCTCGTCGAAGGTCTGTTGCCGGCGCACCCGCGCGTGCGGCTGGTACGCCGGCAGGGCGAGCGCGGCCTCAGCACGGCGGTGATCCGCGGCTGGCAGGTCGCGAGAGGGGAGGTGCTCGGCGTGATGGATTCCGATCTGCAGCACCCGCCCGAAGTGAACTGCGAGCTCTTGAAGGAGATCGATCGAGGCGCGGATCTCGCGGCCGGCAGCCGCCACGTGGCGGGGGGCGGCGTCAGCGACTGGAGTATGGCGCGCCGCGTCCTTTCGCGAGGCGCGCAGCTGCTCGGTCTGTTGCTGCTGCCGAGCGTGCTCGGGCGGCTGTCCGATCCCATGAGCGGCTACTTCATGGTGCGGCGCGACGCGATCGCGAACGTCACGTTCAACCCGCTCGGCTACAAGATCCTGATCGAGGTCGTGGCGCGCGGCCGCATCAACTGGATCGGGGAGTCCGGGTACGTCTTCCGCGAGCGTTCCCAGGGCGAATCCAAAGTCACCTGGAAGCTCTATCTCCTGTACCTCCAGCACCTGCTGCGCCTCCGGATCGCGACGCTGGCGAAGTCGCGCCTGTTCCGCTTCTGCGTCGTGGGCGCCAGCGGCGTGCTGGTCGACATGTGCCTGCTCTACCTCCTCAGCGATCCCCGCATGCTCGGGCTCGGCCTCACGCGCAGCAAGCTCATCGCGGCCGAAATGGCCATCCTGAACAATTTCATGTGGAACGACGCCTGGACCTTCGGCGATCGTGCCCGGGCTCAACCCGGGCTGCGCTGGAAGTTCCGCCGTTTCATCGGGTTCAACGCGATCTGCCTGGCAGGCGTGCTGCTCAACGTCGTGATCTTGAACCTGCTGTTCAACCTCGCGCACATGAACCGCTACCTCGCGAACGCGATCGCGATCGTCCTCGTCACCTTCTGGAACTACGGACTGAACCGCGCGCTCAACTGGGCGCCCGTCAGCATCCGCGGCCGGCGCTAGTCTGGCCTAGTCAGGCTCGGCGGACGCGGACGACACCGGCGCGACGGGGCGCGGGCCGCAGCGAAACGGCCCGTTCTGGTATTCCCAGCCGCCCGCGAGACGCGTGACGTGCTCGGAAATGCGCGGCGTTCCCGGCGGGCATTCGGGCGCTTCCGCCGCTCGCCCGCGCTCGTGCACGAGGACTTTTTTCGGCGGTCCGTGGCGCGGCCAGGTCACGGGGCGGTCCTCGCGGGGGGCGCTTTCGCGGCCGACGCTGCGCTCGACGAAGATCTCGATGACCGGGTCGTAGGCCGACGGCATACGCGCGAGCACCGCGCTCGCGAGCCAGCTGTGACGGAGGTAGCTCGAAGCGCCGCCGCGGAAACCGTTGACGACGAGCACGGCGAGCGTCAGGCCCGCAAAGGCGGCGAGGGGAGGGACGGCCGCTCGCAAGGGCCGGGCCGAAAGCAGCTCGCAGAGCAACGCCACGAACGGCATCGCGAGCCAGTAGCCGTAGCGCATGAGCACGATCGACCCGGAGTTCCAGTTCGGCGCCGCCAGGGTCGGGACGGCCATCACCACGACGAGCGCGAGCGTCGTCGCGAGACGCACGAGGTGCGGCGCAGAGCGTGACGGGCGAGGGAAGAACACCGCGACGAGCCCGGCGAAGAGGCCCGGCAAACACAGGACCATCCCCTGATTCAGATCGAAGAAGAGCGACCAGGCCCGCTCGAAACCGATCAGGCGAAAGTCGGTCGAGTACCGGCCGATGAGGCTCGGGACGCCGTACTCGAGCTGGAAGAACAGGTACGGAAGGAGCGCCAGCAGCACGCCGGCCGTGCCGAGCTCGAGTGTTCGCAGATCCGGCCGCCACGCGCCCGTCGTTGCGCCCGTCGTTCCGGATCCCGCAGCGCCACGCTGGAGCCGCCACG
>DASXWF010000493.1:0-5978 GCA_036503835.1 Polyangiaceae bacterium
GTCCGAGGCGCTGCCGGAGGTCCGCGACGCTCGCGTCGGGGAAGCGCACCTCAAAGCGCTGAGCGGGCATTGCCGTCCTCCAGACTGCGCGCCTTTTGGGAGCCGCGATGCGAGCGGAAGAATTCGATGAGCTCGCGCGCATACAGACCGGGCGCTTCCAGCGGAGCGAAGTGCCCGCCGCGGGGCAAGATTCGGTAGCGCTCGACGTTCAGCGTGCGCTCCGCGAAGCTGCGCGGCGGCAGCGCCCCGGCGCCGTCGGGAAAGAGGGCGAGGCCCACGGGTCGTTCGACGCGGTCCGCGGTCGTCAGCGAGGGCGTCTTCCGCTCGGCGTAGTACGCGAACATCGAAGAGCCGATGCTCTGCGTCACCCAGTAGATCATGATGTTCGTGATCAGGTCGTCGAGACCGAAGTGCTTCTCGAGATCGCCGTCGGACCAGGCGTGGAATCGATCCACGATCCAGGAGGCGAGACCGACCGGAGAGTCGTTGAGCGAGGCCGCCAGCGTCGCGGGCCGGGTCGTCTGTACCAGCGCGTACGCGCCGTCCGCGAGCAGGTTCTCGCGCAGCTCGTCGAGGTACTTCGCCTCCTCCTTGGACAGACCCTCCGGGTCGACGTTCTGGGTGTGCCAGCCGAGATCGGTGAGGTGGATCGCGGACACGGAGCGTGGGTGATCGATGGCCAGGATCTGCGCGAGGACGCCGCCCGTATCTCCGCCGGCGACCGCGAAGCGCTCGTAGCCGAGCACCTCGGTCATCAGGCGCCACAGGAGCTCCGCGCAGCAGCGGAGCAGCGGCACCCCGGGCGCCGGCGTCGCCGGACTGCTGAACCCGAAGCCCGGCAGCGACGGAACGACGAGATCGAACGCGTCGCCGGCCTCGGCTCCAGCTCGCGCGGGATCGGCGAGAATGGGCAGCACTTTGTGGTAGCGATGAAACGAGTCGGGCCAGCCGTGCAGGAGCAAGAGCGGAGTGGGGGCCGGCCCGCGTCCTCGCACGTGAACGTAATGGAGTTTTGCGCCTCCGACCTCCGCCTCGAAGTGCGGCAGTGTGTTGAGCCGCGCTTCCTGCCGGCGGAAGTCGTACCCGAAGCGCCAGTACGTCACGAGCTTTCGTAAGAAATCCGGGTTGGTACCGGCGCTGAAGTCGGAGGTCTGTCCGATGCGCGTCCAGCGCGCCTGCTCCAGCCGCAAACGCAGATCGTCGATGAGGTCGTCGTCCAGGTGAATGACGAACGGTACGGCGGACACGGCGTTGCTCCTCGCCAGCACCGTTTCACGAAATGTGCCAGTGACGAGCCGGCGCGGTCCCGAGCGGACTTCGTGCGCTATTCGCCGGCACGGCGGGGTTCTGGTGAGGCGGACTCGCCCCTGCGTGTCTAAATTCCTCGTCATTGACCGATCCCCGCGGGGCGTCTTATCGCTGGAGCATCAGGGTGTCGTTCTGGGAAGGCCGCAGGCATGGGCGATCCTCGCGCCGCGTGCCGGACCGCCGGGGGGACGCCTCCGGAGGTGTGAAATGGCCACGAAGAAGACGCCGATCGATCCGCTGAGCGGGCCTCGCTACGTTCTGAAGGGGCGCATCGTCACTTTGGACGCCGCTTCTCGGGTGATCAAGAGCGGCTCGATCTGCGTCGAGGGCGGCGTGATTGCCGCCGTCACGAGCGGCAGCGCCGAGCTGCCCGCGGAGTTTCGCGATGCGCCTCGGTTCGACACGCGGGGCACGATCTATCCGGGAATGATCGAGCTCCACAACCACCTGAGCTACGACGTGCTCCCGCTCTGGCAGGTTCCGAAGAAGTTCGGCAACCGCGGGCAGTGGGCGGATCACCCCGAGAAACGCCGCCTCGTGAGCGGTCCGATGCAGGTGATCGCGGGCGTGCAGGGCACGATCGAGGCGCTCGTACGCTACGTGGAGGTGAAATGCCTGGTGGGAGGGGTCACGACCTCGCAGGGCATCACGCTCGTCAACGCGGCGGGGATCGCACACGCGTACCGGGGCGTGGTTCGGAACGTGGAGCAGACCGACGACGACGGATTGCCGGAGGCGGGCACCCGCATTCCCGACGTCGACGACGCCGCCAAGTTCTTGAAGCGCCTCGAGAGCTTCAAGCAGCGAGCCCTGCTCCTGCACCTCGCGGAGGGCATCGACGAGCGCGCGCGCAGGCACTTCCAGGCGCTCAAGACGGCCGCTGGAAAGTGGGCGATCCGGCCGAATCTCGTGGGAATCCACGCCGCGGGCCTGCGCGACGACGACTACGAGACGCTGGCCGAGCAGGGGGGCGGCATGGTCTGGTCGCCGCTCAGCAATCTGCTGCTCTACGGAGGCACCGCGGACATCGCCCGCGCCAAGAGGGCGGGCGTGCGCATCGCGCTCGGCTCGGACTGGTCGCCCTCCGGCAGCAAGAACCTGCTCGGAGAGCTGAAAGTCGCCCTCGCCGTGAGCGAGGAGCTCGGGGGCGTGTTCAAACCCGAGGAGCTCGTGCGCATGGCCACGAGCACGCCCGCCGATCTCCTGAACTGGGAGAGCGCGCTCGGCACGATCGAGGCCGGCAAGCGCTCGGACTTCGTGGTGACGAAGGGCAAGAGCGCCGACCCCTACACCGCGCTGATCCAGGCCGGCGAGGAGGACCTCGTGCTCGTGATCGTGAACGGCGTGCCCCGCTCGGGGCATGCCACGACCATGAAGAGCCTGCTCGGCAAGCTCGCGCCGAGCAGCGTCGAAAAGCTCGAGCTGCGCAAGGTCGGCAACACCAAGTTCGCCATCTACCTCGAGCAGGCGAGCGCCGACCCGCTCGTGGCCGCGCTCACGCTCGGCGAGTCCGAGCGGCGCCTCTCCGACGCCCTGCGCCGCCTGCCCGAGCTCGCCTCGGCGAGCTTCGATCCGGTGGGCGCGTCGATCGATCTCGGCATGCCGACTCACCTCGGGCTCGTCGGCAGCCGCAACGCGAGCGAGCCGCCGTCGCTCTGGCGCGTGGAGCTCGAGAACGAGCACGACCACGGCCGCCGGCTGGCGACGACGGTACGACCGCTCGCCCCCGACCCGTTCCAACCCTTCTTCGCCTCGAACGAATCGCTCGCCAAGACCCTCACTTCGATCGAGCTGGACGCGCTCAGCGTGGCCGACGACGCGCGCTACTTCGAGCGGCTCGAGCTCGAGATGAACCTGCCCGAATACTTGAAGGCGGCGCTCCCCGAGTTGAACGGCGTCGAGCGGCCGAAACCGGCGGCAGTGGGCGCCGTGCGCGTGGCGCTCGGCGGTCCGACGCCGCGCGCGAGCACCCTCGCCGAGCTCGCCGAGCTGCCCGACGCGCTGTCCGTGGCCGACCGTCGCTTGCTCGTGCAGCGAGCGCGCTTCCTGCTCGAGCAGATCTACGTGCATTTGCCGCTCAAGCGCGCCGCGCACGCCGTGGATCCCGTGCAGCGCCTGCGTCTCCTGGAGGCGGCGCTCGATCAGGCCGAGCGCTCCGGGCTGCCGATCCCCGGGACGCAAGGCATCGCCTTTCACCGAACGCTGCTCGAGATTTTCACGGAGCTGCGCGACCTGCACACCGTTTACCTCCTGCCGCCTCCGTATCGAAACCTGACGGCGGTGCTGCCGTTCTTGCTCGAGGAGTACTTCGCGAACGACGAGAAGGGCGCGCGGCGGCGCGGCTTCCTCGTGACGAAGGTCGCCGCCGAGCTCAGCCATCCGAGCTTTCGGCCCGGGGTCGAGGTCCTGTACTGGAACGGCATGCCGATCGAGGCCGCGGTGCGAGCGAACGGCGAGCGCCAGGCGGGCAGCAACCTCGCGGCGCGCTTCGCGCGAGGTCTCGCCACGCTCACGATCCGCCCCCTGATGCGCTCCCTGCCGCCGGAGGAAGAGTGGGTGGTCGTCGGCTACCGGACGGCGAACGGCGAGACGCTCGAAGTGCGGCTGCCCTGGGAAATCAGGACGCCGGGAGCCTCGATCGCTCCGCAGCCGGAAGCGAAGGGGCGCGGGGCGCGCGCGCGCTCGGGCGAAAGCCTGTTCCAGCGTGCGTCCATCGGGCTCGACGTGCAGATCGACGCGGTCAACGGCGTCAAACGCGATCTCTACGCCCGTCAGGCCACGCTCGCGGGCGAACGCATCCGGAGCGGCCAGCAGAAGCGCGCCGCGGTCGATCGCGACCTCGCGACCACGCTGCCCGGCATCGTGCGGGCGCTTCCGATCTCGACGAAGAGCGGTACCTTCGGTTACCTGCGCATCTTCTCGTTCTCGCTGCCGAACGCGGAGCAATTCCTCGCAGAAATCGTGCGCCTGCTCGGCGAGCTGCCGCAACGCGGGCTGATCCTCGACGTGCGCGGCAACGGCGGCGGCCTGATCTGGGCCGCGGAGGGGCTCTTGCAGCTCTTCACGGACCGGCGCATCGAACCGCAGCGCGCCCAGCTGCTCGCGTCCGAAACGACGCTCGCGCTCGCGCGCCGCCACGCTCCCTCCCCACTCGATCCTTCGTTTTCCCTCGCGCCCTGGATCGAGTCCCTGGAGCGCTCGACGATCACGGGCGAGCTCCATTCGACGGCGCACCCGATCACCCCCGAACCCTTCGCAAACTCGATCGGACGGAAGTACCGGGGTCCGGTCGCGCTGATCGCGGATGCGCTCTGCTACAGCGCAACCGATCTACTGATTGCCGGCTTCCAGGATCACGACATCGGCCCGATCGTGGCGATCAACGACAACATCGGCGCCGGCGGCGCGAACGTCTGGGAGTACGGTCTGCTCCAGCAGCTCACCGCTCCGCCCCCCGGCGCCAAGTCGAACGGCGCGGGCGGCGCGAGCCCCTTCGCCGATCTGCCGGCGGGCTGCGATTTTCGAGTGGCGGTGCGGCGCACGCTGCGCGTCCGCGAGAACGCGGGCGTCCCGCTCGAGGACCTCGGCATCGACCTCGACGAGGAGCCGCGCTACTTCATGTCACGCGCCGACGTCGTCGCCGGGAATCGCAATCTGCTCGACTACGCGGCGCAACGACTGAAGGCGTTCGAACCACGCGCCAGGGCCGCCGCGCGGCGCCCGGAGCGGCGCAAGTCACGGAGCCTGCGCGCGTAGCCGGCGCCCGGCACGGCGCGTCGTCGGCTTGCGCTCGGCGCGGCGCGCTCGAGGGGTCCGGCTCGAACGCACGTCGGCGCCGCGTTCTGCGAGCAGCACGCGCAGCAGGCTGCGGTGACAATGCGCTTCGTCTTCGCAGTAGCAACCGACGGAGAAATTCGCTCGTCGCGACAGCGCGGCCAGCAGATCGAGCGCGCGGCTTGCTTCCGGACGCGCCATCTCCGCACGGTAGCGGCGCGCGAACGCGGCCCAGGCGCGTTCGTTCTTGGCGGCGAGACCGAGCTTCAGCACGGCCGTGCTCGGTGCGAGCGTGGGAAACCACACGTCGTACCAGTCCTCGCTCGCGAAGCGGCTCTTCGCGACTCCGCGCGGGGGCCGCCGCACGGTTCCGATGCGCAGCCCCTCACCGGCGCTGCGCTTGGTGCCGAGCCGGACGATGCTCACGCTCATGGCTCGGCACACTACGCAGGCGGTGTTACGCGAGGCTCGAGCGGCGGTAACTCGAGCGTGACCTCCGCTTCGTCCCACTCGCCGAGCAGGTAACCGGTCGCGTACAACGCCCGGAGGGCGAGCGCGGGGTTTTGCGCCCTCGGCAGGGAGCTTGCCCCGAAGACGACGTCGACGCCCGCTGAACGCCCGAGATCGGCCGCGAGGCCTGGCCCATCGGGAATGCGCCCGCGCGCGGCGTTCTCCACGCCGGCGTCCACGCGCCGGGCGTGCTCCACGATCGCGGCACGTTCGCGGACCGCGCACGCTTCGCGCGCGACCTCGAGCGTCCGGGCGAGCAGCGCCGGCACGAACCCGCCGCCGCTCTCCAGAAATCGCCAGCGGATGCGCGCT
The DNA here is from genome assembly GCA_036503835.1 of Polyangiaceae bacterium. Taxonomy (GTDB): domain Bacteria; phylum Myxococcota_A; class Polyangia; order Polyangiales; family Polyangiaceae; genus PMG-095. Next base: position 5,905 of record DASXWF010000493.1, read on the forward strand.
CCGAGCCGCGTCCCCTGCCGGGCTAGCGCGGAACGCAGCGCGTCGATGGCGCGCTCGGCGGCTTCGACGTTCTC
>DASXWF010000494.1:0-6286 GCA_036503835.1 Polyangiaceae bacterium
TCGGTCGGAGTCTCGGGGAAGAGCTCCAAAACCGCTCTCGGTGAGCCCTATTCGAGCCGGGCAGGAGCCCCCTTCCAGCCCTGGCGAAATGCCGAAAAGCCGTGGTAGGTTCCCGGCCATGTCGTTCGGAAGGTTCTCCCGTTTCCGTCTGGTCGCGGCGCTCGCGATGCCGCTTTCGTTCGGTGCAGTCGCTTGCGGTCCGAGCAACGAGGTCAAGCACGCTACCGTCAAGCCCGGTGAGATGCCGAGCGGCGGCGAGTGGCAGGGCGTCTACTACAGCCCGCTCTACGGGTACCTGCACATCGTCGCGGACGGCAAGGCGGTGAACGGCGGTTGGCGCACGGCGGCCGGCGACGCTTTCGGCGAGCTGCACGGCGAAACGGACGGCAACCTGCTCAAGTACGAGTGGAAGGAGCGCCGCATCGGCGCCGTCGGCGCGGACGCCATCAAGACGGGTAAGGGGTACTTCGTCTACACGTCTCCGAAGGAAGGCGAGGCGCACGAGCTCAAGGGCGAGTGGGGTCTCGGCGAGAACGAGGCCGGCAACACCTGGCAGGCGGTCAAGCAGAAGAACATGCCGCCCGATCTGAAGGCGGTGCAGCCCGACGAGTACGAGGGTCGCGTGAGCGGCGGCGGTTGGGACGACGGCGGCGAGTCCGAAGGCGGCGAGTCGAAGGACTCCGGCGACTCCTCGGAAGAGTCGAAGTAACCCGTGCCCGCCGAAGCTGCTTCGGGGCTCGAATGGCGCGAGCCCCCGATTTTCGAACGCGGCGCGCCGGGTCGTTCGGGCGTTTCGCTCGGACCGTCGGACGTGCCCGAAGTCTCCACGAAAGAGCTGCTCGGGGCCCTCGCGCGCAAGTCCGCCGCAGGCCTGCCGGAGGTGAGCGAGCCGGAGGCCATCCGCCACTTCGTGCGCTTGAGTCAGTGGAACTACAGCATCGACACGCAGTTTTATCCGCTCGGCTCGTGCACGATGAAGCACAACCCGAAGGTGAACGAGTGGGCGGCGCGCCTCGAGGGCTTCGCCTCCGCTCACCCGCTCATGCCGGCGCGGCTGATCCCCGGCGCGCTCGAGCTGATGGTCGAGCTCCAGGGCTACATCGCCGAGATCACCGGGATGGACGGCGTGTGCTTGCAGCCGGCCGCCGGCGCTCAGGGTGAGCTCACCGGACTCATGATGATTCGCGCGCACCACCGCGCCGAAGGGCGCGCGCCGCGCAAGGTGTTCATTCCCGACAGCGCTCACGGCACGAACCCGGCGAGCTCGACCCTGAACGGCTTCGAGTCGGTGGCGTTCCCCGCCGGCTCCGCCGGAGTGGTCGAGCCGGAGACGCTGCTGCGTGCGCTCGACACCGCTCCGGGTGACGTGGCCGCCCTGATGATCACGAACCCGAACACGCTCGGGCTCTACGAGCAGGCGATGCCGAAGCTCTCGGCGCTCGTGCACGAACGCGGCGGGCTCGTGTACGGCGACGGCGCGAACCTGAACGCGGTGCTCGGACGTGCCCGTCCGGGCGACGCGGGCGTCGACGTCCTGCAGCTCAATTTGCACAAGACCTTCACGACTCCGCACGGCGGCGGCGGCCCCGGTTCGGGTCCGGTGGCGTTCAAGCGCGTGCTCGAGCCGTACCAGCCGGTCCCCGTGGTGCGCCGCGCGGGCAGCGAAGCCATCGTCGATTTCGAGCGGCCGCACACGGTCGGTCGGGTGCGCTCGTTCTTCGGCAACTTCGGCATGATGGTGCGCGCCTACACCTACATGCGCGAGCTCGGCCCGGACGGCCTCGCCGCCGTTTCGAACCTCGCCGTGCTGAACGCTCGCTACGTCGCCGCCCGGCTCGTCGAGCACTTTCCCCTCGCGTTTCCGACGCCGGCCCTGCACGAGGCGGTCTTCACCGATCGCGATCTCGAGGCCGAGACCGGCGTGAAGACCCTCGACGTGGCGAAGCGCCTCATCGATTACGGCATGCATCCGCCCACCGTGTACTTCCCGCTGGTAGTCCGAGGTGCGCTGATGGTGGAGCCGACCGAAACCGAGACGAAGCAAACGCTCGACGAGTTCGTGGCCGCGCTGGTCAGCATCAAGAAGGAAGCGCGCGAAACGCCGGATCTCGTGAAGCAAGCTCCGCACCTCACGCGCATGGGACGCCTCGACGAGGCCCGCGCCGCGCGAAAGCCGCGGCTGCGCTGGTCACGCGAATCTTCGGGCTGAATTCGATAGCACGCGAATTCGTCCGGCCGCGGCGGGGCCGCGAATTGACACCCTCACCGATATCGGGCGAGGATCGGGCGTTCAGATGGCTGACGCGCCCGTGGGTGTGGGTGAGGTCGTCTCCGGACGCTATCGCATCGACCGCCTGATCGGCTCGGGCAGCATGGGTTTCGTGCTCGCGGGCTGGCACCTCGAGCTCGACCAGCCCGTCGCCCTCAAGTTCCTGAATCCAGAGGTGCTCGAGCGCAACGAGGCGGCGCAGCGCTTCCGGCGCGAGGTGCGCGCGACGGCCAAGATCAAGAGCGAGCACGTGGCGCGCGTCATCGACGTGGGCGCGCTCGAGAGCGGCATCCCCTACATGGTGATGGAGCTCCTGCAGGGGAACAATCTGGAGGAAGAGCTCTTCCGCCGCGGCGTGCTGCCGGTGGAGGAGGCGGTCGGCTACATGCTCGAGGCGGTCGAGGCGCTCGCCGAGGCGCACGCCGCCGGCATCATCCACCGCGACCTGAAGCCGGCCAATCTGTTCATCGCGCGCCGCGCCGATCGCTCGCGCCTGATCAAGGTGCTCGATTTCGGGATTTCCAAGTCGCTGCTCGACAGCCACGCGCCCGGGGACATGTCGCTCACCGCCGCCGGTGTGATCATCGGCTCTCCGCTCTACATGTCGCCGGAGCAGATGCGCTCCACGAAGGACGCCGACTATCGGAGCGACATCTGGTCGCTCGGAGCGATCCTGTTTCAGCTCGTCACGGGCCGCCCGCCGTACATCGGCGACACCATTCCCGAAATTTGCGCGCAGCTCTACTCCGACCCGGTGCCGGTGCCGAGCAGCCTGCTTTCCACCCTGCCGCGCGAGCTCGACGCGGTGCTGCTCTGCGCGCTCGCGCGGAACCCGGACGAGCGCTACCAGACCGTGGCCGAGTTCGGCGCGAGCCTCGCCGATTTCGCGCCGCAATCCCGCGTGCACGCCGAGCGCGCGCAACGCGTGCTCGCCGTCACGCGCGGCGCGTTCCCGAGCTCGGAATGGCCCAGCGCGCGGCTCGAGGAGGCGCCGACCATCGAGGCTTCCGTGGCCACCCTGGGCGCGCCGCCGTACGGCGCGCGCGTGCGGCGCTGGGCTCTCGCCGCGCTGTTGCTGGTCGGGCTGGTGGTGCTCGGCCTCGTCGGCTGGGAGCGCTCGCGGCGTGCAGGCTCTCCGCCGCGCGCGGCGGAGAGCGGCGCGCCGGTCGCGACGCTGCCGGCGCGCGACTCGAGCCCGCGTCCGGCGGAACCGCCGGGCACCGCGGTGCGAACGCTGCTCGAGACGGAGCCCGACCCGGCGACCACGGCAGCGACCTCGATCGTCGCGAGCGCGAGCGCCGAGGCCGCGCGAGCACCGGCGCCGCTTGCGCGCCCCAAGCCGCGTCGTGCTCCGGTGTCGGACAATGTCGGGAACGTTCCCGATTTCGGCGGGCGGCGCTGAGGTGATAGTCTCTCGCGAACGAATGCGGCACGCATGGCCTCGGCTCGGCGCGCTGGCGCTGGCGCTCGCTTGCGCCGCGCTGAGCGCGCCCGCCCGGGCGGACGTGACACAGAAGGCGTCGGCCGAGGCGCTGTTCGACGACGCGCTGCGGCTGATGAAGACCGGCAGCTACGCGGCGGCGTGTCCGAAGCTCGAAAGCAGTCAGAAGCTCGATCCGGGCATCGGCACGCTGCTCTACCTCGGCGAGTGCTACGAGCGAGTCGGCCGGACGGCGAGCGCGTGGGCGACGTTCCGCGAAGCGGCCTCCGCCGCCGAGGCGGCCGGGCAGGGCAAGCGCGTGAGGATGGCGCGAGACCGCAGCGAGCGGCTCGAGAAAGAGCTCGCGTTTCTCACCATCGAAGTCGTCGAACCGACGCGCGCGCTCGCCGGTCTCTTGATCCACCGAGACGGCGTCGTTTGCGATCCCGTCGTGTTCGGTGCGGCCGTGCCGGTCGATCCGGGCCCGGTCGTCGTCGCGGCCACGGCGCCCGGCTACGATGCGTTCTCGGTGACGGTCGAGGTCGATGCCGCCGCGCGCCAGAAGGTGTTCGTCCCGTTGCTCGCGAAGAGCGCGCCGGCCGAGGTCCCGGTCGCTGCGGCGGCGCCGAAGGTGGCTGCCCCGGAGCCTCGCCCCGCGCCGGTTCCACCCCGCGCGCCGCCGCCTGCGCCGCGCGGCGACCCCGGTAAGGGGCAGCGCATCATCGGTCTATCGCTCGGCGGGCTCGGGCTCGTGGGCGCGGGCATCGGCACGTATTTCGGACTGCGGGCCATCGATGAGGACTCGCAGGCCGACGAAGGCAGCTGCGACGAAACGACTTGTCAGGACGCGGGCGATTTCGAGCACGCCGACTCGGCCAGCCGCGCCGCCGAGGCCTCGAACGTCGCGTTTGCGATCGGCGCCGGCCTGCTCGCGACCGGCATCGTGGTCTACCTCACCGCGCCGAGCGCGCCCGACGAGCGAGCGCTGCGGATCGCGCCGCGGGTCGGTCCGGCGTTCGCGGGGATCGGCGTCGAGGGTCGGCTGTGAGCGCGCGGGGCCGTTCGCCGTCGTTTCGCCTGCTGCTGGCCGCACTTGCATTTCCCGCGGTGGTCTCGAGCTGCCAGGTGCTCGCCGGCATCGAGAATCGCGAGCTCGGGCCGTGCGGGGAGTACTGCGACGTGGTGATGCGGGCGTGCGCGGGCGAGAACAGCGCCTACGAGAGCCGTGAGAAGTGCCTCGGCATCTGTGCCCTGCTCGAGCCGGGCGACGAGATCGAGCCCCAGAACACCGACACCGTCCAGTGCCGGCTGCGCGAGGCGCGCCGCGCCGAAACCGCCATCAGCGAGCAGGTCCCGGACCACTGCCGCGCCGCGGGCCCCGAGGGCGTCGGGTGCGCCGACTCGCCGTGCGAGGCCTACTGCACGCTCTACGAGCGCGCCTGCAATCAGCAGTGCAATTCCCACTCGAACTGCGTCGACAAGTGCCGGGCGCTCCGCGACAAGGGCTCGTTCGACGCCTTCGCGGACTACGAGGGCGATACGCTGCAGTGCCGCCTCGTGCACCTCAGCAACGCGACGCTCGATCCCGCGATCCACTGCGGGCACGCGAAGCTCGTGGCCCCCGACAACTTCTGCGTGGACGGGCCGGAAGAGGAAGAGGAAGAGCACGAAGAGGAGGAGCGGCCGGCCGAGCCCCGCTGCGAGGACTACTGCCGGGTCGTCGGTGTGGCGTGTACGGACGGGGCCGCGCTCTACGACGACGACGCGACCTGCCTCGCCACCTGCGCGGCGTTCACCCCCGGCAGCTTCACTGACAAGAACGCCGACTCGATCGGATGCCGCCTCTACCACGGGTACAACGCGCTCTGCGTCCCGGATCCGCACTGCTCGCACGCGAGTCCCACGGGCGGCGGCGTGTGCGGTACGGAAGCTCTGGGCGGCGAGTGCGCCGCGTACTGCCGGCTCGCCGCGACGTTCTGCGCGACGGAGTTCGCCGGAGCGTTCCCGGACGGCAACGACGCCTGCCTGGAGGCCTGCGCGGGATTCTCCGGGCGCGACGATCGCAGCTACTCCGTCGCTCGTGGCGAGCAGGGCGGCGACACGCTGGCTTGCCGCACGCTGCACGCGAGCCGTGCCGCGATCGACCCCGAGCGCGGACCGAGCTTGTACTGCCCCGCCGCATTCGGCGCGTCCCCCTGTTCGGAATAGAATCCGAACCTCGCGGTTCGTCTCGCTCGAAGAGGTGGAGGGCCGCTACATCGAACGCGTCGTCGAGGCCCCCCGCGGTAATCAGTCCCAGGCCGCGCGCATCCTCGGGCTCGACCGAAAGACGTTGCACCGAAAGCTCGAGCAGTCCCGCCCGCGAAGCTGAGGCCGCGGTTTGCGAGGGCAGGCCACGCGCGGTACGCTTGTCTCTGCTTGGTGGAGCCGGAAGCCGATCGGTTCTCGACGACTCGACGGTTGCGGTTCGCCGTGGGAGAAATTCGAATGGCTTCTCGACTCCGGTTCTGGTTTGCGGGCTCTGCCTTGCTCGTGGTGGGCGCGTGCTCCGGGAGCTCGACGAGGCAGGACGACGACGATCCGGGAGCCGGAACGAG
>DASXWF010000495.1:0-1996 GCA_036503835.1 Polyangiaceae bacterium
GGGTACTGACGGCGCTGTTGCGAATCCGGGCGCGCCGGTACGCCGCGAAATGCAGCGGAGCGGTCGCGTGCGTCACCGCGCAGGCGGGGCAGGCCTCGTGGCTGCGGCCCTTTTCGTGCATAAAAGGCCCGCCATGTCCGAAGCCCTACGGCGCGTCGTCCATTCCGAGCGATTCCAACACTTCATCACGGCCGTGATCCTTCTCGCCGCCGTGCTCGTGGGACTGGAGACGTACCCGAGCATCGTCGCCCGTCACGGCACCGTGCTGCACCTGCTCGACCGGCTCATCGTCGGCATCTTCGTGCTCGAAATCGCGATGAAGATGGGCGCCGAAGGCGCCCGGCCCTGGCGTTACTTTCGCGACCCGTGGAACGTCTTCGATTTCCTGATCGTCGCGGCGGTGTTCCTGCCTTTCGACGGCCAGTACGTGACGGTGCTGCGCCTCGCGCGCCTCTTGCGGGTGCTGCGGCTCGTGCACGCCGTCCCACGCTTGCAGGTGCTCGTGTCGGCGCTGTTGAAGGCGATCCCTTCGATGGGATACGTCTCGATCCTCCTGTTCCTCGTGTTCTACGTCTACGGCGTGGCCGGGGTATTCCTGTTCGGGAAGAACGACCCGTTCCGCTTCGGCGAGCTACCGACGGCCATGGTCACCCTGTTTCAGGTCGCAACCGCCGAGGAATGGGTGCAGACCCTCAACATTCAACGCTACGGCTGCGACCAGTTCGGCTACGAAGACCAGCCCGGCCTCTGCAGGCATCCGGCTCGATATCCCGTCATCGCCCCGCTCTACTTCATTTCCTTCATCTTGCTCGGCACGATGATCATCCTGAATCTGTTCATCGGTGTCATCATGGGCAGCATCGAGGAAGCCGAAAAGGAGCGCGACGAGCGCGCCGAACGCGAGCGCGCCAAGCAGCGCTCGCCGTCGGAGCGGCGCACGCTGCTCGAGAACGACCTGCGCGACCTCGAGCGGCAGATCTCCCGGATGTCCGAGGCCGTGCGCGCCATGTCCGTGCGCGCGCAGCTCTCGGACAAGGAGGCTCCCCCGTCCTAATTTCTAGTATCGTCCCGGGCCATGCGAGTTCTGTTCATCGGCGGCACTGGAATCATCAGCTCGGGCTGCGCAAGGCGCCTGCTGCAGGAGCCCGGCGTGAAGCTCACGTTCCTGACGCGCGGCAAGTCCGATCGCGCGGTACCCGAGGGCGTCGAGATCGTCCCGGGTGACGTGCGCAATCCCTCTTCGCTGGACGCCGCCCTCGGGACCCGCACCTTCGACGCCGTGGTCGATTGGGTGGCGTTCACCACCGCTCACGTGCAGGCCGACATCGATTTTTTCCGCGGTCGCACCGGGCAGTACCTGTTCATCAGCTCGGCGTCCGCGTACCAGACTCCGCCGGCACGCCTCCCGGTGACGGAGTCGACGCCGCTCCGGAACCCGGTCTGGCAGTACTCGCGCGACAAGATCGCTTGCGAGGAGCTGCTCGTGCGCGCCTACCGGGAGCAAGGGTTCCCTTGCACGATCGTCAGGCCATCACACACGTACGACTGCCGCTCGATTCCCGTCCACGGCGGCTACACGGTGATCGACCGCATGCGTCGCGGTAAGCCCGTGGTCGTGCACGGCGACGGCAGCTCGCTCTGGGTGCTCACGCATCAGGACGACTTCGCCAAGGGGATGAACGGACTCATCGGCAATCCCCACGTGCTCGGCGAGGCGTTCCACATCACGAGCGACGAGCTCCTCACCTGGAATCAGATCCACGAACTCTTGGCTGCGGCGGCCGGAGCCGAGGCGAAGCTCGTCCACGTTCCCTCGAGCACCATCGCCACGTACGATCCCGCGTGGGGTGACAGCCTCCGCGGCGACAAGACGCACAGCATGATCTTCGACAACTCGAAGATCAAATCCGTCGTCCCCGAGTTCTCGGCGACGATTCCGTACCAAGAGGGCGCGCGCGAAGTCATCGCCTGGTACGACGCCGATCCGGCTCGATGC
>DASXWF010000496.1:0-9170 GCA_036503835.1 Polyangiaceae bacterium
GCCGGCTCGGGTGTAAACATCGCAGCGGGGGGGCTCACGGCATCCGGCGCGGGTGACGGCGACATCGTGCTCAACGCGACGAGCGGCGTCGCGCTAACCCAGCATTCCACGACGCCGGTAACGGGCGTGGCCGGCGTCGCCCTCAGCACCGAGACGAGCAACATTACCCTTAGCTCGGGCGTTGCCGTCGTCATCAACACCGCGAGCACGCAGCGCGTGACCTTCGAGAGCGACGGCTCATGGAACGTCGGTGGCAGCTCGGGCAATAACGGCGACACGCTGACCAGCACGGGGTCGGGCGCCCCGCCCGTGTGGGAGCAGCGCGCGTTTTCGAGCGTCACGGCGCTCACCACGACGACGGCGAACACGACCCCCGTCACCCTCGCCACGAAGACCTTCGCGGCAAATGAAGCGGTGGCGGGCACAGCCTATCGGTTCGTGGCAGAAATCCAGGTCGCTCGCGGCGCAACGGCGACGGCAACCGGCATCGTCCTCGAGCTACGCGTCGGAGGCGTCTCGGTCTTCGGTACCGCGCTCTCGCTGAACGTGACCAACGGCTACACGGGCATGGCGCGTATCGAAGGAGAAATCTTCTTCCGAGCGGCGCCCGGAGCCGCGGCCGCCTACACGATCGGCGGCGTCAAAACGGACACCATCGTTTCGAGCACTCCTAACCTCGTGCTGTCGACCCCGCTCTTGACGTTGACGGCGGCCACGAACGCGCCGCTCACGGTCGACATGCGCGCCTGGATGACGGCCGCGACCGCAGCGGTCTCGTTCACACCCGTTTCCGCCTATTTCGAGCGAATCATCCGCTGATGGCTCCTTTTCTCCGTCCGCTGCTCTTTTGCCTGTGCACGCTCCACACTCCACTTTCGAGGATACCGCCCATGCCCGCATCGACCACGACACTTTCCGCAAGTCCACCAGCTCTCGTCAAACCCGGCCTCGCCTACCGAATCGGCGTCAAATTCGATAAACGCCTCTCGACCCTCGCGCAGCTGAGAGAAGCCGCGAAACGGCTAAACACCTACGGTTCAGTCGTCGTCGAATTCTCGCCCTATAAGGCAAGCCTGCTCGTAGTTTTTCCCAAAACGACCAAAAACCTCGCGGGCATCCAATACGGAGCGACCTGGTTCAAAATTGGCGGTAGCGCCGCCATCATCGACACCATCCGTCCCGAGGTCGGTTACCGATGAAACCTATCCGGACTGCCATCACGGTGATGAGCTACCCGAGCACGAGTAACTCCCGTGGGCACATCACTGCCGAAGACACGGCGGCCGTCTGCGCGAAACACGCTTGCGGCTGCAACAACCCCGAGCCCGATCCGGGCCCGCCGCCGAGCTAAACGATGGTCGACGTCGACGACCCACCGAGCACCGTTCGCGCCTATTGCGCCATCGGTCACTCGTGGTTGAGCCTCATGCATCGCGAGTACCAGCGCGTCGTGCCCGGACAGCGCAAGAAACTAGAGCCCGTGCTCGCCGAACCTCTCTGCCCTCACTGCTCCCAGCCCCAGCGCTGGACGCGCTTTACCGACCCACGTCACGGGACGTAATCCCCAAAGCAAACGAGCCCTCTCATGCCCAATATTCGCAACTCGCCCTCCGGCAAACTCATCCCCACCGACGGACTGCCCGAGGGCAGTTATACCGGTCAACCCGTCGTCTGGAACGGCGCTGAATACGTGCCGACCGACCCCGATTTTGCCTCGAGGCGATTCCGGATTCGAGAGATTCGAGACGTCTCCGGACAGGAAGGCAACGCCCTCGGCATCATCGCCTCGAACGACGTCGGCATCAGCATCAACTCGAACCACGCGGGAGACACGAACAGAATCGAACTTTTAGCGGGCAATTCGAGCGGATCGAACGGCGTCCTCGACCTGCGCCGTCTGGTGTGTTCGCTGTCGCTCGACGCCTTCCAAATCATGGCGGCGAGCGGCGAGAACTCGGCTGCGGAAATCGGGTTTTTGGGAGCAACGCCTGCGCCCCGGCAATCGATAACCGGCACGACCGAGCAAGAGCAAATCGATTCCATCGTGACGGCGCTCGTCAACCTCGGGCTCGTTACCGACGACCGTTAAATGAGACGCTGGCCCAAACCCCTAGAAAACCTTCTGACGGCGACGCTCGTCTGGCTCCTCTTGTCCATCGCCTTCGCCGTCTTTGCCCACTTCGCCCCGTAACCGGTCCGTGCTCCCCATGGCTCGAAACTCCACATCCACCGCGGGCAAGGACCGCCTCGCTGCGCAGCTGTTCATCGCCATCCCGCTCGTCGCCGTGCTCGCGATGATTCGCTACGCGCAGACCCGAAGCGGCGAGCCGAACGGGAGCACGCCGTGACCTACCGCTGCGACGACGACTGCCAGAGCCCGCGCTGTCCGGCGCGGCCCAAATGCCCTAACTGCTCGGCACCACCCCACGCCCCAGACAACGAGTGGAATCGCTGCTCGAGCTGCATCCGTCGCCCGCTCTCGACCGAGAAGAATTCGGCCCCGCCCGTCGGCGCTCCCATCCTACCGGAGCTCGAACCGAGCGAAGACGACGAGCCCACCGTGCGTGCCATCCCGCTACCCAAGAACATGTGCTAACCGTCTCGCGCTGAAACACTCGGGTGATGGCGCCCCCAGGAGGAAACGGGCGTGAGTCCCGTAGCGAGCCAGCCCGAGTGTTTCACCCATAGGGTACGTGCACGCCGTGACTGCATAGGTCATTACTAAAGCAGTCATTCCGCTCCGCCCCAACGAGCGGCTCCCAAAAGCGAGTTCCCCATGGCCGTCAAGCTGCCCCAAATCAAGCGCTCCACCCTAATTCTCCTCTTGAATCTCTTGCTCGGATTCCTCGGGGGCCAGGCCACACCGGCGCTCCCGTTCATCGGGGAAGTGTCCGAGCCCGCCGAGCTGCCCGTTTGCCCGACGGCCCTACCGCCCGCCGCGCCCGTGGCGCCTCTGGCTCCGGGTGACGCTGCACCAGCCGGCGCCGCGGTCCTCCCCGAAAACTGAATCCGGGTGAGGCTGCCGCGGCCCTCGATTGGCTCTGGCCTCTGTTATCGGCAGCCGGGGTTTCTGGGAGCCTGGTTCGACAGGGCCAGGCTCTTGCCCGCGCGCTGGCAGAGAGCGAGATACCCGCTCCTAGCAGCGCGCGTTCCGCACGAGGGCCACTGTCAACGCGGCTGCGAGAACGACCAGTGTCAGCACCGCGAGCTCGCGCCGCTCGAGCCCGAGGCCGAAGACGAAAAATGAGCCGATGACCAGAGCCGCGAGCCCGTCGAGGAGCAATCCGTTCCCTTCGGGCTCGCGGCGCATCGGCTTACCAGTGCTCGACGCGATGTTTAGGGCCGAGCTGCGTCATCGACAGAAGCGTCCTGCCGAGTAGTATCGCGTCCAGCGGCGGCAGATTCACCTCGACGTGCGTGCCGTTGACCATGTCCACGACGAGGCGAATGCTCCCATCGCACCACTGACGCACGCTCACGAGCGTCTTGTCGGCGAAATGAACCGTCAGCTCGGCGCGGTGGGGTAATACGTCCATGCGTTCCTCAGTCGTGCAGGGCGCCCGCGCGTTCCTCAGTCGTGCAGCGCGCCCGCGAAGGCGGCGTAGAAATCGACTTCTTCCACACGCTTGACGTCCACGATGTCGTGTTTCGCGCCCGGCAGCGCGTCGTCGAGCTTCGTGAGAAACGCTTCGAGCCCTGCGCTCCGCTGCCCCACGGTCAGAATGCTGAGCGCGAACTCGTGCTCGTCCTTCAGCTCCTGGGTGATGCCGGCGATGGTCGAAAAGACCTTGTCCTCGTCGTTCGGCTCGCCATCGGTAAAGAGCATCGCGACAGTCTGCTTGTAGCCGCCCGCACGGTGCTGCTTCCAGGCCTCGGCGATGGCCGCGGCCGTGTCCGTCGAGCCCTCGTTCGCCTTCAGAGGGTCGATGACGGCATTGACGTTATCGGCCGTGAGCTTGCCGATGCTCGTCACCTTGTGACCGAAGGTGAAGCCATCGACGCCATCGGTGTCCCATTTGCCGGCTTCGACCGCGATGGTCTTCGCGTTCTCTTTCACGAAGTCGATGCGGCTCGCGCCGCTCGGGGTGTCGGTCGTTTGCATCGACGCCGAGACGTCGAGGATGATGATGACGTTATCGCCTTTATTGACTTCCAGCTGACTCATGATGGTTTGGTCTCCTTCTGTTTTTCTTCTTCGCGGAACAGGCCGCGGAGATCTGCGAGCGAAAATTCGCCCTTGAAATGGCGCTTGGCGTAGTAGAGCCCAGCGGCGAGCACGGCAAAGAGCGCGACGCGCGCCGCAGTGCCAAAGAGCCCCTCGGCCAGCATGCAACCGACCGCCAGCTCGAACGCCCCGACCTTACGCTGATACACGCTCTGTGCACTCATGAACCGTTCTCCATCGTTCCAGCGCTTCGAGGCGCTCTTTCAACTCTTCGAACTCGCGCCGCGAGGGCAGCGCGTCATTGACTCCAACGGCCGCGAGCACGGTCTGCCGAATCCACACGCTCAGCGGCAATCCGACTTCCTCGGCCTTTTTCTCCAGCGCCTCGTGCCGACGGATGCCGACGTGCCCCTCGCCGAGGTTCACCGTAATTTGATTGCGGATGCGACGGCGCTCGGCGGTGCTCATCGTTTGCCTGCCAGCGCCCAAGCGATGCAGAGCCATGCCCAAGCCCAGGCAGCGAACGCGAGGTAGGGGTGCTCCGCAATCCAGACGACCACTTCAGTGTTCCCCTCGAATGTCGGTGCAACCGAGCTTGCCGCAGACCCAGCACGGCTCGACGCACTGCAAGGTGTATTCTTTATCCCAATACTCCGGCAGCAAGTCGGTTAATCCCCGGCCAACGATGATAGCGACGAAAGCTCCAGCATTCACGGTCGGACCCTGGATGCGCTCCCACACGAACCAGCCAGACCCCTTTTGACTTTGGAGTGCCATCTGAGTTTCGGTCATCTCGGTAATGAACCGCCTCGCGCCCGGCCACATCAAACGTCGTGCGTGCCGCTCTTGAAGCGATAGTGATTCGGTTTGCCTTCCATCGGCACGACGGGGCGGCATTTGCGCCAGTTGCGCGCGAGAAAGACCTTTTGCTTGGCCTTCCCCATCGACGCCACGAGGTAAGCAAAGGCCGGCGTGGTCCAATAGGCGCGGTCGTCGATGAGCACGACCTGCCGCGTGGTCTCCTGGCTATGACCGCTGCGGAACCCGAGAAACCCGCGCCCCCAGCGTTGCGCGGGATAGCCTGCGATGATGTCGTCTTCCAAAAAAATCAAGCCTCCGTGAACGGTAACATGTCGAGCTTGGCCTCGACCGGCAGGTCCTCCATCACGTTGACCAGCGCCGCGCGCGCCTCTTTGCGACTCAGGGTCATCGTGGCTTCGAGCGAATCGCAACGCGGCACCACGGCTCCCACGTCTTCGATGCCGTAGGTATAGCTGCCGCGGTGCCCGATTCGCACGCGCGTGTCGAGGAAGACCCGACACGCTCGACCCGAATGGCTCAGACTCCACTCCGGATCGAACCCGTCTTGCCGCGTCGCGACGCCGACCTGGAGGTCGTGGACGCGATTGCAAAAACTCACGTCCTCGCCCGCGTAGAACCCCGTCGAGCAGTCGAGTGCGTACCAAGGGCGAACGATGGCGTTCTTGGCGTCGAGATAGATGTCGAGTGCCGAGCTGCTGAGAGCACCCATGTTCGCCCGCTCCGCCGCGATATCGAGCAGCACGTCGCCCGGCACGGCCGCAAACCCGAGCCCCGAGTAGTACGCGGGGAAGGTGTCTCCAATGTGGAAGAATTTGATGGGTCCCGGCGGCAAGTCGAAGCTGCCGATGATGTTCTTGCCGCTCGCCCGCATGCAGTACGGTCCCGCGACGACCGCGTTCCGTTCGAGCGCCTGCTGGCAGAGCCGGAGCACGTCATTCGGATGGAAAATGATGTCGTGGTCGAGGAAGAACACCCCGCGCCCGCTCTCTAGCGCGCGCTCCGTGAGCCAGCTTCGCGCGAGGTCGATCCACGGACAGTCGTGGATGCCGAGCACGGCCATTCCCGCGCGCTCCAGCTCGCTCACCGCGGCGCGCTGGTCGAGGTCGAGCTGCCCAAAGCTCGGAATGCAGAGCGCAAAGCGACTGCCCGCTTCGTTCGTGAGGGGGCGGTCGAGATTCACGGCCCGCGTCACGATGCGGCGCCGCGGCGCGATGAGCCCTTGTGGATGGTACTGCGCGAAGGCCGCTCCGACATGTGACGCGCGCGCCATGAAGGCCTGGCCATCGGTCAGGTACTCGCCATCGAGCAGGCTCGACCCGTCTCGGTTCCACGGGCTCGCGAGCGGCACGGCCTCGACCTTCTCTCCGCTCCAGATTTGCGCGACGGCGCTGTTTTCATAACGACGCTCCTCGGCACGGACCATCGCCTCCAGCACGTCTCGCCGCACCGCCGCGGCTTCCAGAGCCCACGGGTGCATGCGTTCGTTGATGCTGGCAATTCCGTGCGCTTCGGCGACCTGCACCAGCTCCTCGACAGCAGAGAGCGACGCCTGCACATAGCCTTCGAGGAACACGAGGACCTCGACCCCCGCGATTCGCGCCTGTCGCACCTGCTCGGCACGACTCATCTCCGGGTAGGGACAGCCGCGAATTTCGAGAAACTTCACCCCCGCGCGCTGCAGCTCTCGCTCGAGCTCGGCCTGCGCCCAACCGATGCCCCCGTAATGGCTGAAACTCACCCCGTACCGACTGCCCATTCGCGTCCTTCTCACGCGCCGGCCGCCCTTCGGCTATCTCGTGCACCCCCACGAAAGAAACAGCCCCCGTGCGCCCGGGGGGGAAGGCGTCACGGGGGCCGAAGGTTGGTCAGATAGCAATCAGATAGGCGGCAACTACCGATGCCCCATTCCTATCGTCCTCGTCGCGTCTCGTCACGGTCAAAACGAGACAGACGAGAAAATAGACCACACCCTGTCCGAGTATTGCCTACACGGTAGCAGACGTTTCGCTCGGTTCGTCGAGCGTGCTCATGCCATGGCGGCGATGGGCTCGATGCGCTCGCGCCACGCGGATTTGCACCGTTTCCTCCACCGCCGCAATCGCAGCCGCGTCACCTTCGAGCGCGCGGTTACACGTGCGAATGAGGGTTTCGTCGCCCTCGTCCCGCGCCTCGTCCCGGAGCCATCGAATCGTCTCGTCATCAGCTTTCATCGCCCTTCTGTCCTTCCTGTGTTCGAGGACCGAGCCCGCGCCTCTGCAATCCGTTTGCCAACACAATCCATGCTCGCCGCTCGCTCGCACCAATCGAAATGACGCCGCGCGTGCTCGATCCATTCGCCATACGGCCAGCGCTCGATATACCGCCGCCAGTATCGCAGCGCCGCCCGCGGTCTACCGAGCCCTTGCAGACACATCGCGAGGTTGAATAACGCTTCTTCCATGTCGGGATCGAGTCGCACGGCGCGAAACAGATAGACCGCCGACTGTTCGAGCTTGCCCTCCATCTTATAAAGCTGCCCAATGTTGTTGTGGGTCTCGGCGCGCATCGGGTCTTCGATGATGGCCCTGCCCCAACAGTGGAGCGCTTCTCCCGGGCGCTTCTGGTGAAAACACATCACGCCGAGGTTGATCCACGCTTCGACGTGCCCTGGCGCAATGCGCACGACCTCACGATAGAGCCGCTCGGCGTCCTTCCAGTGCTCCTTTTGCTCGTCCAGCAGCCGGGCCTTGAGAAAGAGCCTCGCCGCATGCTCCGGACGCGAAAAGAGCGGCAGCACCTTCCCGGCGCTGCCGCTCTCGTTTCCGCTCGCCTTTGCCTTCCCCGCTTCTCGCTTCATGCCTTCCCTACGGACTGCGCTGGCGGGGCATTTAGCCGCGGCAGGTGTTCATGTGGGTCTTCACCCGTCCGTGTAGCGGCTAGAGCCTGCTGGCGGCACGTCGAGATGACAAGCGGGAATCCCCGCTACGCGCGCCCGCTCGGCAGCGCGGCAGCGGCGCCCGTCGGGGCGGTCATGGTCGAAGCGCGGCGACACCTTCTCGGTTCCCTGCTCCCAGCCTTCAGCCTTGCAGTATGGGCAATTCCATCGAATCGACATCGTTCACACTCCTTCGAGCGTCGAGGGTCACGGCAGCGTTTGAGACAGTTCGATCCGCTCGGCGCCCTCCGAGAGCTTCGCGACGCGGTCGAACCATCGCGCGACTTGCCTGTCAGTGCACTGGCACGTTTGGCGGGAATGCCCGCGCCAGCCGCACGGGCATGGATTCATGGATAGGATCAGGTCGAACTCGGTTGGAATCGTCAATCGATTGCACGCCTGTTCGCTCCACAGGTCAATGCGACCCGCCATCCAAGCTCGCCAGACCGCGTCGAGCACATCGAGACGAAACTCGGGCGCCTCGTCGAGCAGTAGCGTGCCCCCGTGCGCCAGCGCGATTTCGCCCGGTCGCCACATGTGACCCCGGAGACGCCCCGTCATGCCTAGTGCGTTAACGGAATGGTGCGGCGCTCGCAAGTGACCTTCGAGTGCGCTCGGCAGGGGTGGAAGCCCTGCCACGCGAAACGCATACAGGCGCGCCGAGTCGCGTGTGAACCATAGGCGCGACTCGCGCGCCAGCTCGCGCGCCTTCACCACCTTGCCCGAGCCCGGATTGCCCAGAAGCAGGAATTTACGCGGCTTCTGGCTACGGGCATCCGGGTCGGGTTCCGCCCAGGCGCCTCGGGTTTCGTCTTCTTCGAGAGTCATCAGGGTCCTTCTTTCAGTAGTTTGCCGAGGCGGCTCTCACTCACAATCCAGTCCCAATGCGTATCATTGCCCGTCGCTTCGAGGTCGAGCGTCACTTTCCAATCGTCCGGTGGACTCGGCAGCTTGCTGAGAAGCCGCACGACGCCGCCTGTTCCATTATCGTGGGCATAGGCCCCGCTACCCACGTAACGAGCCCCAATGACGCGGGCCCATACTCGAGCGCATAAACGGACCATGTTTCAACCCTCCCCGTTGTTTAGCGCGTCAATGATGGCGTCTACTGCAGCACGGAACTTAGGACAGTGCTCAACGAATAGGGGCCAGCGGAAGGCTTGCGCGTCGTAGGCTGCGAGCACGTGCTCGCAGGTGGCGTGCATGTCGGCATCGCCGGCCGATGCGGCCGCGTCGCGCAAGCCAGCGACGTCGCGGCGGGCAAGTGTG